>CBQWHS010000334.1:0-5313 GCA_967728665.1 uncultured Chryseosolibacter sp.
GATTGAATGCAACGAGATTAAGATTGGAAGCGTTCAGCATCAATTCAATTCCGAGTAAAAGCATGATCAGATTCTTTTTGGTTATAATCACAACCAAGCCGATCGAAAATAGAAACGCTCCCAAATAAACCATGGTTTCAGTTGGTGCCATCCTGCTCTTTGGATTTCATGAATGAAGTAATCACCGCTGCGCCAACCAGTGAGACCAATAATAAAATGCCAGCGAGTTCAAAAGGCAATGAATGAGTGGTCATCAAATTCGTTCCTATAGTTTCAATTTGTTTTGAAGGTGATATCGGTTCTGGTTCAGTGAACGTGAAAAAGCGTTGGAAGAAATAAATCAAGATTCCAAATATCATCAGGCCAGCCATGATTCCGGAGAAAAGATTGTTGTTCTCCGCCAGCAGGGCTTTGCCAGAAATTTTAGACGTAAGCATGATTCCAAAAATGATTACAACCAAAATGCCGCCGGCATATATTAATATCTGCGTAACGGCGATGAACTCAGCAAAACTTAAAACATAGATGCCAGCGATGGCAATTAGACATACAAGAAGAGCGAGTGCAGCTTTGAAAACATTTTTAATGAACATTAACGCCATTGCCGAGATTGCTGCCAGCGATACAAAGAAAAAGAAGATTATTTTTAAAATCATGAATTGCTGGTTGATGGCGGTGGTCCTGAAGGTTTTATCTTCGGCCGGAACACAGGCTTGGCCGCAGGCTTGGGTGTGGAAGTTTCCTCACTCGCTATTGGTTTATCGACTGATGGTGGTGCTGGCGGAGTTACAGGAGCAGCTGCGATTTTCGCTTTTTGATGTTCTTCCAGTATTTTTTTCTTTTCATCAATTTCAGAAGGCGTCATTTCT
Source organism: uncultured Chryseosolibacter sp. (assembly GCA_967728665.1). GTDB lineage: Bacteria > Bacteroidota > Bacteroidia > Cytophagales > Cyclobacteriaceae > Chryseosolibacter. The sequence continues at coordinate 870 of CBQWHS010000334.1, forward strand.
CCAAAAACGAAATTATGTTCGCGCATATCGGTTACGCTGAAGTCGTAAACTTTTGTCATTGTCAAACATTCCGTCGGACATACTGTTGTGCAGAGGCCGCAAAAACAGCACTGTCCCATGTTAATGTCGAATTTGGCAGCATAAATTCTTTTTGGAGTGCCATCGGATGTTTTGCCGATTTCTTCAACGGCCTTAATGGGTTCAATTGTAATGCAGTTGACGGGACAAATTTTTGCGCATTTATCGCATACAATGCAATCATCTATTTCATTATGAAGACGATACCGGCCGTTGTCGGGAACGGGAAGAATGGCATGAGGATATTGAATCGTTGAAATGCCTTCCGGCTGGTCGAAGTAATTGGATGCGGTGATGCCAATAGGCTTTTTACTTTTCCGGGCACGAACAAGATGGCCGAATGTAATGCTCAGTCCCTGGCGAAGAGATTGAATTGTCGTGCTAATATTTTTCCAATATGATTCCTCTACAAGTTGCATATGTCACTGTAAACAAAAGTAGAAATAAAAAGATTAACGATTGTGTATCCTGTAGAATCAGTCGCGCCTAGGCAACGTGAAAAAGAATGTGCTGCCTTGACCTAGCTTACTTTCAACCCAAATTCGCCCACCATTTTTTTCAACAAATTCTTTACAGAGAATAAGCCCGAGACCTGTGCCTTTTTCGTTGGCTGTGCCACGGGTTGTATATGGAGCAGTTTTGTCGAACAACATTTTAAGTGCGTCATCGCTCATTCCAATTCCGTCATCTTTCACAGTCACCAGCCATTCCGTTGTTTTTTTCTCAGCGTTCAACACTACTGATCCTCCATCATTCGTGAATTTAATGGCGTTTGTAAGTAAGTTTCGAATGACAAGGTTTGTTGTATTTGAGTCCGCGAAAGCATAGCATTGATCAGGCAAATTATTGATCAATTTGATTTGTTTCGTTTGTAAAGTTGCTACCAATTGAATGTTATCCTCTACGATTTTCTTAAGATCAATTTTTGACGCCTGAAGGTTCAGCTTATCCATTTGGAGCAAAGTCCAGTCAAGCAAGTTATTGAGCAGCGTCCTGGTGTGATTGAATCTCGTCTTCAGTTCGCGAACGTGATTGGGCAGTTCTTCAGGTTTTACCGCGCCTTTGTCAAGCAGATCCAATAATCCTGCAAGGGCGTTAATAGGTGAACGAAGATCATGGGAGATAATCGAGAAAAATTTGTCCTTAACCTGGTTGAGGCGTTCAAGTTCTTCTGAACGCTTCTCCATATCGCTCTGGTGCTGCAGCAACAGTGAATTGATCTGGCGTCTTCGCTGACCACTGCGATAAACCGTTGCCAGTAGTATCACGCTTAATGCCATTACCACAACTAAAATGTTACGGATAAATTCCTGTCTCTTAAGCTGGTCATTCTTCAGATCTTGAGCGCGATTCAAGGCTGCGATTTGTGAGTCTTTGTCTTCCGTTTCAAACTTCATCTGATCCCGAAAAAGTTTTTCCTGCATATCCTGACTGAATAGTGAGTCTTCAACCAGTTTGAATTGTTTGAAATACTCAAGTGATTTCTTAAAATCTCCCTGGAGTTCATAAAGACGAGAAAGTTGTCGGAAGCATGTGATCTCAAGATTGCGTGCATTGGACTCTTTTGCGATCGCAAGACTCTTGTTTACAAGCTTCATCGCTTCGTCATATTTCGACAGGGCGGCATAAACTTCTCCTCGGCCTAATTCAACTTCTGCGATGCCAAACTGGTTGTTGGTTTTCTCGTGAAGGAGATAGGTTGTATCGTAGTATGCCAATGACTTATTGAATTCCCCCTTACGGAGATAGGTTGTCGCAATCTTGCTGAGCATTCTTGGTTCCAGTTCGTTTATTTTTTGAGAACGGGATAAGAGAAGGCCTTTGAGCAGAATACTCAATGCGGAATCATACTGTCCTTGCCGAAGGCGAACATCGCCGATCTCATCATAGGAGTATGGAATGCCATCTTCGTCTTTAATCTGCAAACTCATTTTTTGTGCGAGCAACAGATGCGCAAGAGCGCGTTCATATTGACCAAGTTCCTTGAAGACACGGCCTACATTATGCAAGGCGATCGTCATCCGAAGAGAATCCTTCCTCGCGCTTGCTATGCGATGAGAATTAGTAAAATATTTATAGGCTTCGTCATATTCACCGAGGTCATAATAGTCATTCGCGATGTTATTGAAATGTATGGCGATGCTTGTACTATCGTTGCTTATAAGACTTTGCTGGAGCGCCTGGTTGTCGTAACGAAGGGCTGTGCTGTAATCGCCACTTAACGTGGAAAGTGTTCCGATATTTTCGAACGCAATAATACGCGTACGTGCCAACGATGTTTTGTCGGCTATGGCTAATGCTTCAGTTGCATAGTCTTTGCTTTTTTGAAAATCTGAAAAACGAAACGCCCTCGACAAAGAAACCAATACTCTCACACGAACCGAGTCGGTGAGATCATTCCGTAATTCGGCTTCAAGACTGTCAATTTTTTTCTGGCCTGAGGCTTGAAACGAGAGCGTAAATACAAAAACAATTATCAGGTATCGCACGGGGATTATATAAAAATTATTTTCCAAAATGCGCACAGTATGACGAACACAAGTGCAAACGGAGTCAAATATTTCCAACTTAAATTCATCAGTTGATCAACACGGAGTCTGGGATAAGTCCAACGGATCCAGATTTGCAAAGCAACAAAGAAGAATGCTTTGCCTATCAGCCAACAAATTCCCCAGATAATCGATGCTACAGAGCCAGGCTCTCCAGAAGTCCATGTGGCAAGTTTAACTTCGCCTACATCAGGCAACGGAGAATTCCAGCTTCCAAAAAACAACACGGCCCCTAATATACTGACTAATAGCATCATTGCATACTCACCAAGCATAATTACGGCCCACCGAAATCCGGAGTACTCGGTATGAAAACCTGCGATAAGTTCTGACTCTGCCTCGGGCAAATCGAAGGGCGCCCGATTACTCTCCGCCAGCGAGGCAATGAAGAAGATTATCCATACGAGGAACAACCATGGAAGCCGCACTGCATTCCAACTCAATATTCCGCCTATCACAGTGGTGTTGATGCCGAGTGAAGGAATGTCCAAAAAATATTTTGGGTCGCGTGAGAATATCCCTTGTTGAAAGGAAATTTCCTGTAGGTCCAGTGTTCCGCTGACAAGGCAAATACAAAGGACTGAAAGTCCCAACGGAATCTCATAACTGATGATTTGCGCTGCTGACCTCATGGTGCCGAGAACGCTGTATTTATTATTCGATGACCATCCTGCTATAATTATTCCAATGACGTCAAGGGAGACGATAGCCAATAGTAAAAAGACTCCCGATGAAACTGCAGCACCTACCCAGGATGATGATAATGGAATGACGCTGAATCCGGCAAACACCGAAACAAAAATGATCAGAGGTGCAATTTTAAATAGAACCTTGTCGGCCTTATTCGGGACGATATCTTCCTTCTGGAGTAACTTCAATAGATCTGCAATTGTTTGCGCCAGGCCGTAATAGCCAACTTCCATCGGTCCGAGTCTATCCTGAATGAACGCTGATATTTTCCGCTCAGCGTAAATGGCGAGAACTGCGTAAAGCAACACGAATGGTAGAATGAAAACGATAGTGCTCACACAACTGCTTTAAGCCGAAAGATGAGAAATAATTTTTATCCCAATAACAAAATGTTGATTATTCCCAAAGTTGATGCTTTTGAAGATGAACGGTGTGATGAAAAAACATTCGCGCTGACGATTCGAATGATTCCGTATAATCTGAAACAAGAAACTGATCGTTGGGGTTATTTTCGATGTTAAGGAGGTCTTCTTTTTCTAACAAAGATTTAAGCGCTTTTGCCACAATCTCGGAAGAATCAAGGATGTCCATTTTTGTTTGATAGTATTGACCGATTTCTTTCTTGATCAATGGATAGTGTGTGCAGGCAAGGATTAGCGCCTCAATATTTTCAAGCACGCGATCTCCCAAATATTGCGCGATTATTTCATGGCTTATCTGGTTGTTGAAAAATCCTTCTTCTATCATTGGTGCAAGTAGAGGTGTAGCCAATGAATGTAATGTGATTCCAACGTTCGCTTCCTGAATTTTTTTAACATACACGCCTGATTGCACAGTGCGCTTGGTGCCAATGAGGCCAACATTTTTGCTTTGATAATTAGCCGCAACATAGGCTACCATTGGGTCAATAACATTCAGGATGTGAATATCCTTACGAACATATTCTTTCAACAGCTCATAGGCTGCAGAGCTTGCCGAATTACAAGCGATCACGATTACTTTGCAGCCTTTCTGTAACAAGATATTGGCGATACGAATGGAATAGGCCTGAATAGCCGCTTCGGATTTATCACCGTAAGGAAGATGAGCTGTGTCACCGAAATAAATCATGTTCTCATTCGGGAGGA
>CBQWHS010000335.1:0-5311 GCA_967728665.1 uncultured Chryseosolibacter sp.
ATTATGCAAGCGCGGAATGACGGCTCGATTTGGGTGAGTGGTGCTTAGCGGAGCAGACGTGGTTCTAACTCTCTGTAGCGAGACGCACAAATTTCAATTCGTCATTCCGCGCCTTCGTAAGTTTCTATGAAAATCCGGATGTTCACGAACGGAATCCTGTTGCCTTGCACGTGGGCTATCATCACGAATGACTATAAGGCAATAGACAATTCGCTATCAACGGGATTCCGCTCAAACGAGACAGGCTCCTCGTAGGGATTATGCAGGCGCGGAATGACGGCTCGGTTTGGGTGGGTAGTGCTCAGGTTAGCGGATCAGTGCTTGCTTGCTCGTGGCCAACAATCGGAGGATGAAAAGTATCTCGACAAGTTGCTGATGGAGAGAAAGGTATTTTGACTAAGGTCTGGCCTTGGATGACGATCGCAGAGTATTACGCGAAGGTGGCAAAATGGTTGTCGGAGGGAAATAAATAATGATACTCGAATCGAAGTAATTTGGCGATTACGCCGAAATAAAACATTCCAGCATGTTTCAGTACTTCTGGGTCAGTCATTTTGTATTTTTTATACCCATCGCATAACCCTCTGGAATGCATATTGCCGATCCGTTTTCCGCGATTCCGCCGAAATGATAAAACCTTTAATGCTAACAACAGAGACATGCGTGGAATTTTTACTGCTTTTTTTAAAACACTCTTCACAACTTTACTTTTTTTGATACTGCCCAGGGAAGGGCGTCCGCAAACAGAAAACTACACCTGGCAAAATGTTGCCATGGGAGGCGGAGGTTTTGTTAGCGGCATCATCACCAGCAAAAAAGAGCAGAATCTGATGTATGCAAGGACGGACGTTGGCGGGGCGTACCGGTGGAATGCAGTCAATTCACGCTGGATTCCATTATTAGATTGGACTTCCGAAAATGAGCTCGGATATCAGGGCGTGGAGTCGATTGCGATAGATCCTGTGGAGCCTAACAAGGTGTATATGCTTGTCGGGACTTCCTATTTTAACAATGGAAAGACGGCGATACTTCGCTCCTCTGATTATGGAAACTCATTTGCCATCACAGAAGTCACAAATCAATTCAAGGCCCACGGCAACGGAATGGGGCGGCAGACCGGAGAAAAGCTTGTTGTTGACCCTAACAAAAACAGCGTTTTGTATTGTGGCACGAGAGCAAACGGATTGTTCAAGAGTTCAGATTCCGGAGCCACCTGGACACGTGTGACGACCTTGAATATAACGACGACAAGCACCGGTAACGGTATCAGTTTTGTCGTCCTCGATCCATCGGCGGGTACTTCCGGAAATGAAACCCAAACCATCATTGTCGGTGTTTCGCGCAGCGGTGTTGCTAATCTTTATCGAAGTGATAATGGAGGAACGACGTTTTCAGAAATCGCACAAGCTCCTACATCGCTCATGCCGCACAGAGCGGCGCTTACCAATGATGGAAACCTTTACATTACTTATGCGAATAATGATGGACCATGGAATATCTCCGGAGCAGGCGCAATCTGGAAATACAATCTCGCGTCGGGTGCTTGGACAAATGTGACACCTTCCGGATTCGGAGGCGCTTTCGGAGGAATAAGTGTCGACCCATCCAACGCACAAAGAATGGTCGCTTCGAGTGTTAATACCTATCAATCACAGGACAATTCATGGGGTGACAAAATATTTCTGACTACCAACGGTGGCGCTACCTGGATCGACCTAGTGGCAAGGGGATTTGATCGCGATCCAAATGGGGTGAGTTGGGTAGATGGGTCATCGATACACTGGGCAGGATGCATCGAATTCGATCCCTTTGATACAAAGAAAGCATGGGTAATTTCTGGCAACGGCATTTTTCAAACCGACAACATCGATGCGACAACAAACGTCTGGAAATTTCAGGTGAAGGGTTTGGAAGAAACGGTGCCGCTGGATATGGTAAGTATACCCAACGGACCGGTTGTCTCCACTATCGGCGACTATGGTGGATTCCGGCACGAAGACGTCACGCAATATGCACCGGCGCATGAACCAAGTATGGGTACCACACACAGCGTAGCCTCAGCTTCGCTTAGCCCAAACGTTATGCTAAGGATAGGGCACGAAAAAATGTACTACTCAGAAGACATGGGAATTACTTGGGCGGAATGCAATCGAACCGGATTGGACGGTAGTGTGTCAATTTCCGCAGATGGAAAAGTATTGTTGTACAGCCACAATAGTGGAAGCAGTACCTATAGGTCTACCGACAAAGGAAACACGTGGACTACATCAACCGGTATATCAATAACCTGGGCGAAGCCGTTGGCGGATCCACTAAATCCTTTAAAGTTTTACGCGTACAACCCTTCCTCGGGAACACTCATGATCAGTACTAACGGAGGCGAGTCATTCGCACAGGCCGGTTTGCCAGGGACAGGTGGTTCAAAAATTATCCGCGCTGTTCCCTGGCGTGAAGGTGATGTGTGGCTAGCGTTGTATAACGGTGGCCTAACGCACACGACCAATTCAGGCCAAACATTTATGAAAATATCCGGCGTCACATATTGTGCCGCAGTGGGTTTTGGAAAAGAAGCACCAGGTAAAACATATCCTACGATATTTATTTATGGTACTGTAAATGGAATTTCAGGAGTGCATAGATCGACTGACGAAGGCGCCACATGGATTCGGGTAAATGATGACGCGCATGAGTATGGCGGTCCGGGCAATGGCCAATTTGTTCAGGGAGATATGAATGTTTTTGGGCGCGTTTATATGGGCACTGTTGGAAGAGGGCTGGTCTATGGTGAGTCCGATAAAACCTGTATACCAACGAATGTAGTTCCATATACTAAGGTTAATGCCGAGATGAAAAAGAAGCTTTGGATTACAACGGCCAATCCAGGAAGCGATGTTTTGTTAAGTCCAGAGCCAGTGGCTGGTGGTACTTGGTCATGGCGCGGGCCTGACGGGTTTACTTCTGCAAGTCGTGAGGTAACGATATCAGGTATTCAACCAACACAAGCAGGTATTTATAAAGTCACCTACACGAATGCTTCGGGGTGTCAAAGCAGCGTCCAGACTTTTACTTTAAATGTAGCACAGGAAACAGTGACCAGTCAGGATCCCAATTTTCACATCTATCTTCTGTTCGGGCAATCAAATATGGATGGCGCAGGTACGATCGAAAGCCAGGACAGAACGGGGGTCGACGCACGTTTCCAGGTGATTGGCGCGGTTACCTGTAACGGTAACAATACATCGTTCACACTTGGAAAGTGGAGAACGGCCACACCGCCAATCGTTCGTTGCTGGACAGGCCTTGGGATTGGTGATTACTTTGGGAGAACAATGGTTGCAAATCTTCCGGAACATATCAGGGTTGGAGTCGTGCCGGTAGCTGTGTCAGGTTGCGATATAGGTTTGTTCGACAAAGTAAATTATGGAACGTATGCAGCCAATGCACCAGATTGGATGAAAGGAATCATCAACGATTATGGAGGCAATCCTTATGCGCGCCTTGTCGAAGTGGCGAAGCTGGCCCAGAAGGGTGGCGTGATCAAAGGGATACTCTTCCATCAGGGAGAAACGAATACAAACAGCACGACTTGGAAGAACCAAGTGAAGCAGGTTGTAGCAAACCTCAAGTCTGACCTTGGACTGGAAGATGTTCCATTCCTTGCCGGCGAGCTTCTTGCTGCGGAGGGTGCATGTTGCAGCTCGCACAATGTGGAAGTTAACAAGCTTCCGGATGTCATACCGAATGCGCACGTGATCTCCTCTTCAGGTCTTTTGGGAGCAGATGGCGCACACTTTACATCTGCATCCTATAGAACATTTGGTGCACGATATGCTGAAAAAATGCTTCAACTGATTGAAGTTGACAGCAATTCCGTCACCGCAGTGGAAGACCATAAATTGGAAGGCCAGGTTGACATATATCCTATACCGGTTGTAAACGGCGTATTTACAATTGACAATATCGGTGACATTACACGAATTGAAGTGTTCACAATGTGGGGATCAAAGATCGCAGCGTTCGATAATCCCAATCGATCAACATCTTTGAACATTCAGCTAAATACCGCTCAGGGTATCTTGTTGATCAAGTTTTATGACAGGCAGGCAAGGGTGTTCTATAAGAAGACTCTCTTTCATGAATAAGTTGTGATGCAGACAATCGGAGCATAGAGTCGATGACCTTCGCAGTCATCGAGAATAAAACAACACTGGAACTTCCTGGGAGGAAGTAAAAAGTAACGATGTTGATGGTTGGTATCTTCATTTTAAACGCGTAAAACAAAACTTCATCATGTCCTGCCCATAACGCCACAAGCAAAAGAATTGCGATGAGCGCATCGAATCCCAATCGACTTATTTTCATAGATCTAAAGTACAGTTCCAAAACTTCGATCGAACTTTCGCGAAGGGCTACCGCAGCAGGAATAGCAACGAAAATAAGTTTTCATTTCGCACGACATACGCACACTACGCTCTTACTTTCGCACGGAGTGGATATCTACACGGTGTCAAAATTATTGGGACACAAACACGTTGTCTCAACAGAACGGTATGCGCATTTCACAGGCAAATTGGAGGTTGACGCAATCAATAAATTTCCGCTCATCAAGACATAATGAAAGTAAGTGATGGCGTTCACAGGGCTCTCGAGCGACTTCCATATCAATATTTCCACTGGTCTCCCCTACATGTTCAGGTCCAGCCAATCGTCTAGCTCAAATACTATTCCGCGCGCGCCAATTCCCTTATCGCAGCTTTAATAAATCCCACTTTATCTTTCTTCACTTCTTTCAACATCGCCTTCCTGTCTTCCGGCAGAGGAGAATAGTATTTTTCTGCCCATAAATTTATTTCAATCATTATAGGAAGTAAGTCGATTCCCTTTCGAGTCAACCTGTATAGCACTTTAGCCTTACTATCCGGGTGATCGAGCTTTTCAATTAATTTGTTTTCTTCCAGCGCCTGCAACCGGGAAGCTAAAATATTGGTTGCTATTCCTTCTTCCGCCTTTAGAAAATCCCCATAGGTACACTGTTTTGCAAACATCAGGTCTCTTATAATCAGTAGAGACCATTTATCTCCCCATACATCAAGGGAACAACTAATAGGGCAATCTGACCTCTTTTTGGTCTTTTTCATAAAATGTTTTTATAGCACTTGCATTATGCAAGTAAATGATGTTACATTTGAACTTGCAATATGCAAGTGAAATTACAACTGAATATGTTATGAAACTAACAATTTTAATACAGGCGCTTCTTCATGCTTTGGACTCCTGATCTGCAACATATAAATTTTTCCAGCCACTGGTC
>CBQWHS010000336.1:0-5305 GCA_967728665.1 uncultured Chryseosolibacter sp.
GGAACAATGTGACATTTATTGCCGGCGAAATCAAAAATCCTCAACGAAACATTGGACTCAGTTTGTTCCTTGGAACATTAATCGTTACAATTATCTATGTTACGGCAAATGTCATGTACACCTCTGTACTCCCGTTGAATGAAATTGCAACAGCCGAGAAAGACAGAGTTGCCGTTGCGGCGTCTCACGTGATCTTTGGTGGAGTCGGCACGCTGATCATTGCCATCATGATCATGATCTCAACTTTTGGCTGCAACAACGGACTCATCCTGGCCGGAGCACGCGTTTACTACACGATGGCGAAGGATGGCTTGTTCTTCAAACGGGCAGGTGAACTAAATCAATTTGCAGTGCCACAACAAGCCCTTTGGGTACAATGTATTCTCGCAAGCATATGGTGTTTGAGCGGACGCTATGGAGACCTCCTCGACATGGTGTCGTTTGTTGTTGTGTTGTTTTATGTGCTTACGATTATTGGAATTTTTATTCTACGCAAAAAACGTCCCGAGGCTGCACGTCCATATAAAGCATTTGGTTACCCGATCCTTCCAATGATTTATGTTTTGATGGGATTAACGTTCTGCACAATGCTTATTATTTATAAACCAAAATTCACGTGGCCCGGATTAATCATTACGTTGATTGGAATTCCGATTTACTATTTCGCGATGCAGCGAAAGAAAGATGTTAAGACAAATTAGCGCCAATCGGTTTTGACATCTGGCTCGCCAAAATTTCAATTCCTTCAATAAAAGAATGTGGTTCGTAACCAAGATCTTTCCGAGCCTTGTCGATAATAAATCCGGTCTTCAAAGGTCTGCGCGCGGGCTGTTTGAATTGATTTGAGTCCGTTGGTGTAATCAGCGATTTATCAAGATTAAAATATTCAGCCGTGCAAATTGCGATATCGTATGGCGTCATGAAATCTTTACCAGAAATATTATAAATGCCAGTTGCATTTTTCTTTGCCGCGAGATAGCAACCCATTGCGAGATCTTCTGCTAATGTTGGTGTTCGCCATTGGTCGTTCACAACGTTGATTCTTTTGCCAGCCTCAAGGCTTTGTTTTACCCACAGAACAATATTTGATCTTGAAAGATCTTCGTTAATGCCGTACACTAAAACCGTGCGAAGGATCGCCCATTGGATTTTACTATTCTGTATTAGCTCCTCTGCAGCAAGTTTGCTCTTCCCATAAAAATTTACCGGATTGGGCGTGGCCATTTCATCAAGCGGACCATTGTCACCTTCGAAGATAAAATCGGTCGAGACATGAATTAAACGCCCATTAATTTTAGCACACGCTTCAATAATATTTTCGACTGAATTCACATTGGCTTTCCAACATTCATCCGGGTTCTTTTCGCAGTCGTCAACCATTGTCATCGCTGCTGTGTTGATCACAACACCAGGACGAAAACGATCAAAAACGCTTTGGACCTGATCGGCATCTGAAATATCAAGAGTGGAGAACTGTCCGCGGGATTGAACGAATGAAAGTTTCCCTCTTGCAGTCAACACAAGTTCAACTTGTGAATCCTGCATCAGAAGCTTGCTCAACTTTTGTCCTAACAATCCATTTGCACCTGTTACCAGAATCTTCATTCTATTTTTTTACGTCAGGATATTTGTATCCGTAAAGTTTCTCGATTTTGTTTTTTGAAAGCTCTTCAACGGTTACCGTCATGCGAAGGTCTTCAAGTGGCCGATCCGAAGGATCCTTTGGCTGCGTTGCGATCTTATCAATCACTTCAAGCCCTTTAATCACTTTTCCAAAGACGGTGTATTGACCATCCAGCATTGGAGTACCTCCCACGGTTGAGTAGGCCTTTACTAACTCCGGAGACACATCTTTATTTAGAGAGACTCCTGTCTGCTTTTCAATAACTGGTTTCAGTCCAAACACATATTTCTCATATCCTTTCTGATCGCCGGATTGATAAAATTTACCAAGGCTGTCGTAATATGGTTTGTTCTCAGGTTTTTGGAAAAACTGTTGGAGCGCCATCGAAAATTTTTGCTGATCAAGCGTGAGTTCGACCTCACTAAACTTCTTTCCATGCACAATATAAAATTGACTTCCACTACTGGCTTTTGTCGGATTCATCTGATCACCTAACCTTGCTGCCGCGAGCGCGCCTTTCTCGTGAAAAAGATTCGGACGAAATTCGGCTTCAATTGTGTAGTTCGGCCCTCCGTTGCCAAGACGTTGTCCGGCGGAAGCTTTTTTCGAATCCGGATCTCCACCCTGGATCATAAAGCCATCAATGATGCGATGAAATAACAAGCTGTCGTAATAATGTTCCTTCGCCAGTTTGATAAAGTTTTCTTTGTGTTTCGGAGTCTCATCATAAAGGATTGCAACCATGTCTCCGAATTTTGTTTTAATGATCACCACATGATCCTTCTTCTGCGCGCAACCGGTTAACATCACAAAAAGAAAACCGCACGCGATTAACAACTGTCTCTTCATAACTAAAAAATTATACCAATAGGGTTTCAAAACTTTTAAACTTAATGCAAACGTTATTCTAAATAATTAAACTTTAACTTCTTTACGAATCGTAGACAGAATTGAGGCACCTCCATTTGCCAAAACTTCATTCGCAATATTTTTTCCTAACTCTTTGCCTTCATCAATAGGAGCTGATCGTTTAATTTTTATAATCTGCTTTCCATCCAGCGAAATAATTCCGGCCTTTAATGTCAACAGGTTGCCCTCAAGCCAAGCATAACCAAATGACGGAATACTGCATCCGCCATCGAGCGTTTTCAAAAATGCCCGCTCGGCGCGAATACAATCTTCGGTCTGTGTGTGGTTTACCCAACGTTCAATGATTTCTTTCTTTTCAAACCCGAGTTTCTTATGACATTCAATAGCAATACTTCCCTGACCAACTGGAGGTACGAAATAACTCGTCTCAATTTTTTCAACGATAAGGTCATCGAATCCCATCCGGTGAACTCCAGCATACGCAAGAATCAAACCGTCATAAGCTCCTGATTTCAACTTTTCAATCCGCGTCTGAAGATTACCACGGACAGAAAGAACTTCTGCCTGCGGATAAAAATGTTTCATAAACGCGACACGTCTCGTGGATGATGTTCCGATACGAATATTTTCCTTTTTTAATGTCAGCGTCTTATCAATACTTAACACTACATCATTAGCTTGTTCCCGTTCTGTGAAAGCAACCAGCTCCAACTCATCTGGTAACTCTGAAGAAAGGTCCTTAGCCGAGTGAACAGCGATATCGATCGATCCATCGAGCAATTTTTCTTCAATCTCTTCCGTAAAAACACCCTTGCTGCCAATTTTTGCGATGGTGACATCAAGGATTTTATCACCACGCGTGTCAATTGGAATTATTTCAGTTTGGTAACCAGAGGGCTTTATCATTTCTGCAACATGATTCGCTTGCCATAATGCAAGTTTACTGCCCCGAGTACCAATGCGAATTGTTTTATTCATGTTGTCAGGTTTAGGTTTATAAATATTACGGATTTAAAGCTTTTGAAATTTTCAAGGAAAGGTCAAGGAAAATCATTTTTGCGCTGCCATTCCGCTCGAGGTGATAGCTCGCATCATTCAACAGGCGAAACGACTTCTCAACTTTTTCTACATTCATCACTTTGCTGAAATCCTGAACGAACTTCAACTCTTCTCCACGAGTTCGATTAATTTGCTGAGCGCCAGAACTAAACAATAACGTTTCCCGAAGCATGCTCATACTATATTGCAACAAATTACGCTGATTCAATTTATCCAATGCATGATAGTCATCAGCTTTGCCCACCAACATGGCGTAATTTCGCTTAAAACAAGCACGCATCCACTCTGTAAACCAGGCGGTGTTATCGTCTTCTTCGCTTTCGATTAATTTGATTGCGAAATTAAGATTGCCATCAGCCAGTGGAACGATCTTCTGTGCTTTGTCAGGGCTTACTCCTTTTTGCACTTTTAGATATTCAACTACATCTTCGTCCGACAGCAGTGGAACGGTCACAATTTGTGTTCGGGAGATAATGGTTGGAAGCAACCTATCTGCCGCGTTGGTTACGAGAATAAAATAAGTATTCGGTGCAGGTTCTTCCAATATTTTTAAAATACCGTTGGCGGCTGATGGATGCATCAACTCAGGTTGCCAAATGATCATCACCTTATTCTTGCTCTCAAATGATTTTAAAGAAAGTGTCTTGATAATTTCGCGACTTTCTTCCCTGGAAATCAGAGCAAGCTTATCTTCGCCTCCATAGAAATTTGTCCAGTCGTCAAGAGTTCCAAAAGGTTGCTCTACAATAAACGCTCTCCACAATTTCATAATGTCGGCTTTAAACCGATCTTCATCTTTATCGCCCTTTACATTGCTCAACGGAAAGACAAAATGTGTATCCGGATGAACGAGTTTGTGACTTTTAGAACATGCTGAACATTGGCCACAAGAATCATCGCTTCTGTTTTCACAGTGAAGATACGTAGCGTATGCAAGGGCGAGTGGAAGATTCAACGCACCAGGAGAACCAACAAAAAGTTGTGCATGAGCACTGTGACTCGACTTCACAGCCTCCACTAACATTGTTTTAACTTCAGCAAGTCCGGGTATATCGACAAACTTCATTCGTTAATTTTATTTTTCCCACACGCGCATTCCGCGCGTAAGGTGAAATACGTTCACTAAAATTTCTTTTTCAACCTGGTCGAAAGTGACTTTGCGCCTTTCCATTGCTCGTGTTGCTGTTTCAAACGCTTTGTCTGGACGATATGTGGTGAATCCTGCTGCACCTCCCCACGCAAATGATGGAACATAATTTCTCGGAAAGCCTTCACCAAAAATATTGGAGCAAACATCCACAACTGTGCCTGTATTAAACATCGTATTGATGCCACATTTGCTATGATCACCCATCATTAATCCACAAAACTGCAGGCCTGTACTTTCAAATTCCTGAGAAACATGATTCCACAATTTCACCGGCTCATAATTATTTTTCAAGTTCGATGTATTGGTATCAGCGCCCAAATTACACCATTCCCCAACCACGGAACAACCAAGGAAGCCATCATGCGCCTTGTTGCTAAATCCGAACAATACACTCGTGCTCACTTCACCGCCAACTTTTGAATATGGACCAATAGATACATCGCCACGCATCTTAGCACCCATGTTTAAATGCGCGCCCTCTCCCATTGCAAATGCTCCACGAATGATCGCGCCTTCCTGAACAATACTATTTTTACCAAGATATACCGGTCCATTTTCAGCGTTGATAATTGCTGCGCGAATGCTCACACCTTCTTCAACAA
>CBQWHS010000337.1:0-5303 GCA_967728665.1 uncultured Chryseosolibacter sp.
TTTCAATTGACCTTGGTGCAAAGCGAAACATTCAGAATGGAAAAGGTGAACTCTACGTCAATGCCAGTGATATTGCCAACACTATGCGGATCAAAAAACAAGTGACGGGCATAGGCTTTCATTATGTAAGCACCGACTATTATGAAACGCAAGTTGTTCGTATCGGATATAATTACAAATTCTGATGGTAACGTTAATTGCCGATTAAGTTATACGTTAATTCATTTCAGCCTCAACGAGTGTGGGTAAAAAATCAGCGTGTTCTCGATCTTGAATTACCAGCGCTTCCCAATTGAGCAAAACCTATAACGAATCAGCTAATAACATCACTCTACAATCTTCTGCCTAATACCGATTTCACGAAACGACTTTTTAAAATTACCCGTAAAAGAAGCAGACAATTTCGAATCTATGACTAAAAGCTTTTCTGAACGTCTGTTTTTGAAACATTACCTCCAACACTTTGTCAACAGGAACCGATTCAAAAACTTAAGAGCGTCATTTTAACCGTGGCACACCGGTTTTAGCACTCCAGGCGCACAGTTGCCCTTAAAATAACCATGCTTTTGCTCAAGGTGCTATCACAAAGTTTAGGGTTGCCTAACCGAGCTCATGAGAATGGTCCTTTCCCCTATCGGTTTGATAAAAAATTTGCGTTTATGGCACGTATCATTGCACAATCTAGTCTACTTTTGAGCCGTCAAAGAGAAGACGTGAAGCAACTCTCGTTTCGTAGCCCAGCCATCAGAAAACAATTCCTCGTAAGTATTGGTGTTGGCATAGCGACTTCACTTTTCAAATTGTATTTCTTCCGCGTTATTGGCTATCCGGTGGTCCCATTTACGCATCCTCGGAAAAAAATAGAAACCTATCCCATCAGACTAACTCATATCAATACCGAATCAGGCATAGATTACTGCTTCATCGGCAATACAAACATTTGCATAACGGTTTAATTTAAAATGGACAGTTCAAGTAAGCTTCACAAACTTTCGGTTCCCGGTATCCTCGTTGCGTTAGGTATCATCTACGGAGATATTGGAACCTCTCCTATCTACACCATGAAGTTCATCGTTGGAGATCGGCTGATCACGGAGGAATTAATTGTAGGAGGAGTGTCTTGTGTGTTTTGGACACTTACGCTCATCACGTCAATCAAATACATCTACCTCGCCTTAAACGCTGATAACAAAGGTGAAGGTGGAATTTTCGCGTTGTATGCGCTCGTTCGGAGATACAAGGCGGCATGGGTAATTTATCCTGCCATCATCGGATGCTGCACCCTTGTAGCAGATGGTTTCATAACACCCGCCATCAGTGTGTCGTCAGCAATTGAAGGACTTCGACTTATCTATCCAACGATCCCAACGACGAGCATTGTTGTTGTAATACTTCTATGTCTATTTATTTTTCAGCAATTCGGATCTGCCGTTGTGGGTCGAACATTCGGACCGATAATGACGGTCTGGTTTGTGATGCTGGCGATTCTTGGCACAAGTCAGCTCATGGAAAACCCGCTGATTCTAAAGGCCTTCAATCCGTACTACGCAGTTAATCTTATCATCAACTATCCGTCAGGATTTTTGTTGCTTAGCGCAGTCTTCTTGTGCACTACTGGTGCTGAAGCTTTGTACTCAGACTTGGGACACTGTGGAAAAGAAAATATTCGTTTGAGCTGGGGTTTTGTAAAAGTGTGTCTGCTTTTAAATTACTTCGGACAAGGTGCCTGGTTATTAGAGCACCAGGGAGAAAAACTCGGGGATCAAATTCCATTTTATTCCATCATGCCAGAGTGGTTTTTGATCGTTGGAATTATAATCGCAACCATGGCCACAATCATTGCGAGCCAGGCATTGATATCGGGCACATTCTCGTTGATCAACGAAGCGATGAAATTAAAACTTTGGCCGGCTTCGCGTGTGCGATATCCAAGCGAATCCATGGGCCAAATGTATATTCCTGCAATGAATTGGATCCTGATGGTAGGAAGTATCCTTGTCGTTTGGATTTTCCAGGAGTCGTCCTCCATGGAAGGCGCGTACGGTCTGGCCATCACCGTAAACATGTTAATGACAACCTCTCTCCTTGTCTTCTATTTCTCAACTGTAAAAGCATCCACGTACCGAGCCATAACACTTGCCACCGTCTTCTTCACACTGGAGGGACTATTCCTCGCTTCAAATCTTCATAAGTTCGAGCATGGTGGATGGTTTACGTTCCTGATCGCTTTCCTGTTTTTTGCGCTGATGTTTATTCTTCTGAAAGCGCGAAGATTAAGACAGCGTCATACTGAATTTGTCGATCTGCGGCACTACGAATCGATGTTGAAAGATCTGCACGAAGACACCACGATTCCAAAAGAAGCAACCAATCTTGTTTTCTTGTCCGTTGCCGATAGCCGGCGATATATCGACTCCAATATCATTTATTCAATCTTCAAGAAGCGTCCTAAACGCGCGGATGTATATTGGTTTGTTCACGTTGAAACAGTCGACAGTCCTTTCACAAGCAAATACAAGGTGGACACTATTATTCCCAAGCAAGCCTTTTTCATCAGCATCAGACTTGGATTTAAGACACCACATCGTGTGAATACCCTTTTCAATAATATTATTCACGAGATGGCTGATAACGGCGAGATTGATTTAACAAGCCCTTACCCGGCACTTCATAAATACAGCATGATGGCCGACTTTAAATTTATTTCACTTCATTCTTGGGCGTCAGCAGATAGCGAAGTTTCAACGTTTGAACAATTCATTATCACCGGATATCGCATCATCAAAACATTCAGTCTCTCCACGGAAGAGATGTACGGCCTGGAAGCAGCGAATATTGAAATAGAAAAGATTCCGATTCACGTTGGACCAGTAGCCAGAATAAAAATTAAACGTGAACGCGAAGACGGACCCGCTAAAAATGAAGAAGTTTTACAGGGACTTAGGCGGCACAAATAAAAAGAGTCGTTCACCACGCCATCACTACAGTTATTCGATGAGCTTACCAAATCGCAATGTGTTCCCGCTGGGATCGTTAACATAAAATTCTCTCATCCCCCAGCTTTGATCTATCGGGCCGTTATGAACCGGCGAATCCGGATTATTTGGAACCACCAATCCCCTACTCACATATTTTTTAAATAATTCATCAACTTCATCCACGCGCACATAAACGTTTACGCCCAGTTTTTGATCGCCCTCCAAAATAGTTAATCCAAGTTCGGCTTCACCATTCACCAAGTCCACCACCCAGTCGGCGGCAGAGGCATTGGGATCTTTTAATTTGAAATCCAAAACGTTGGTGTAGAAGTCAATTGCCTCCTTCATGTTCAGGCATCTGAAAAAGGGGATTGTTTTCATTAGCTCAAGATATATTACGTCGTAGACAAAACAATAGATGATAATGATCTTAGCTTTAATGCATTTTACTCCAGGTGTCGTCGGCTATGCTATACAACTCATTCAGCAGGCTACCCAAGTGATACAACTTGAACGATGTCGTTACACACTTCCTGCCTCTCTGTCGAGGTCCATTATCATCGTGCCAAAATCAGAATACTTGAATTCAAAATAATGAGACGCTTCATGATCCCAAAGCACAATTGGATAATTGTAGTCTTTATAAACTGCAGTTGTATCAAAGCATAACAAGCCCCAGTCACTCCAACTCGCAAAAGGAATTCTCCCTTTTTCAACGAGGAATTCCCTGGGATATCCATCGAAAATCATTGCACTTAACGATCCTCTCCATGTATGCACGGGGTGTGGGCAAAATGAACACTCGGAAATATCAAGTTGATAGAAGTGTTTGTGCTTTAAGAATCGTCTATAAGACTGCGGAAACTTGTGTCCTATCCGCGATTCGATTTCTTCGATCTCTTCATCAGTTACCCTACTCGGTATCGGAAGCCACGTTCGCCACTCTTCATCAGCCTCTTGATCAACATCAGCCATGAGCGGCTCTATCTTTACTGGCAATTTATTAAGTTCAGAATCAACAAGATCTTTCAAATACTTGTCTATGATTTGTTCCATTGACCTTTGCAAATTCCGTTCTGGCATATGGAACTACTCAAAAGTGAATTCTCCCTTCTTGATTTTAAAGCTAAATAACCTGGAACTATCCACTTGCTTTTTACCTAGTTTTCCAGCCTTCCAAGCGCCAAGCGAATTAAACACTTCTTCAATCTGTTTGTCCAGCTCAGGGTCTTTCGTTTTGTTATCCATCTTGCACTGCACTACTTCGCCCTTGCAATTAATTATGATTCCAATCATTCCCTTGCCGTCATAGTTTGGATTCTCTTTAATAAATTTGACTTCAGTGTTCAACCGTTCAAGAATTTGCTGTTTTGTTGCTGGACATTCAGCTTCGGTTTGACCTTTGAACGATGGGAAGAGTGCATAAACCTCCTTATCGTTACATATGCCTTCAATCGGCTCTTTCACTTCCATCTTAGCGACAAATTGCGCGAACACAGTTGAACAACTTGTTACAAATAAAATACACAGAATTTGTTTCATAGATATTTGGATGGTCTTAGTCTGTTCTCAATTTAAGTCTACTCAATCTAAAAAACCAACTGGAAATAATGTGGTGAGTATCGTTCTCATAGTCTTGCCGCGCCTTAGTGGCAACTAGCAATTTACCTCAAAGAAGATGGTCCGAGAGTGTTGGACGGTCCTTCATTGGAGTTTCTTTTAACGCTCGTTTTATTTTCATTATTACGGAAGGTAAAATACTAATTCCGAAACTGCTCAAAACGATAAAGGAATAACTAATCTCATTATAATGAATCCCTCTTGTCCCATCCCCGCAAGCAGTACACTCGATGAGCAATAGATTTGAGCTGATTAAACAGATAATTGTCAAGGTGCTGAAGAATGTTAATATTTCAATCAATATAAGTCGAACCGCCTGGCGAGTTGTCAAGTTGAATTTTGTCATAAACAGAATTCCTACAAATAAGCCGATGGAAATGTAATAATAGGTTGGAGCAAACAAGTGGAAATTTTTGCCATTGAAATGAATCCGATAACCCGTTAGATACCTGAACAAGTTTTGTATTAACTGTCGTAATTCAGATTCCGTAAAAATTGCCAGCATCACTCCCGCAAGGAAAACAAAAAATGATATAACTACCTTTTTTATCATGGCTTTCACAATCGTTACTAATTTAAAAAATCATTATGAATTTGTGTGGATCATTACAATGAGAATGGGATTGGAATAGTTATTAGAACAGGAACTTTTACACCGTTGCATTTCCCCGGCGTCCACTTCGTTAGATTGTCAACCACCTTCAG
>CBQWHS010000338.1:0-5302 GCA_967728665.1 uncultured Chryseosolibacter sp.
CCTCCAGTCGTTGGGGAAGTTGAGAAAGGATCTGTAGCCGAGAAAGCTGGATTGAAAGAGGGAGACTTATTTGTCGATATCAATGGACAGCCCGTAACGTACTTTGATCAGGTCTATGATTATGTGAAGAAGTATGATTCCACTAATGCTAACATTTCTTTTTCCGTTATGCGGAATGGTCAAAAGCTGAACTTCACTGAAGCTTACAAAGGAAGCACGCGTCTCGGTTTTTGGCCGAAGCAACCAAGAGATTATTTGAAGGATGCAGAAGTCACTATCAAGTACGGCTTTTTTGAATCGATACCTTTAGGCACCAAACGCGCCTTCACTACATTAAAAACTCAGATCAATGCTTTTGGAAAAGTGGTGTCCGGAGTATTATCTCCAAAGAAATCTTTGTCTGGTCCAATTGGTATTATGCAAGCATTTGGCGCAACCTGGGATTGGGAAAGATTCTGGCAGTTAACGGGTGTTCTTTCGCTTGTGTTGGCGTTCATGAATTTGCTTCCGATACCAGCACTCGATGGTGGCCATGTCATGTTCCTTACATACGAAATGGTTTCACGTAGAAAACCTTCAGATAAGTTTCTTGAAACTGCTCAAAAAGTTGGAATGGTCTTTTTGCTTGCGCTGATGGTTTTCATTTTCGCGAACGATATTATTAAGTTATTTGCGTAAAGAGGAAAGTAGAAAATCTAAAGCTTGATTGTAGTTCTCGGTCTCGGGTGCTCAGCTCATTAAATTCAAAGTTTAGGATTTCCTCAGCTCAAATCGTCGTACGTTCAATTAGCACGATCAAGCTTTGCACTTTTAAGCTTAATACTTTATACGTTTCCGTTCCTTCCTGCTTTATTTCAGTTTGATACTCACTACACCATACTTGCCTTTGGCTCCGTAAGGTGCTATTGAAGCAGAGTCTTTAAGTACAGTAATTGATGCAATGTTGGAAGGTGAAATTGTCGAGATGTAGTTCTCAGTTTTTTCGACACCCTCAACCAAAAATAGCGGTTTGTTATTCAATACATTATTTGGCAAAGCTGTTCGGAATTTCACGTGATCTGCATTGGTTGAATCAGATTTTGTCTCCGTTGCTTGGGCTACCACAGCGTATGATGACATGATGCAAAATAGAACAAGTATTTTTTTCATAGGAATATTGGTTTAGGTCTCGTTGAGCATAAGTCCGAAAGCATAAAACTTTTGTCCGATAGCATTTCACATTGCTTTCTACCTCCTGCTTTTTACTTTAAAACCTTCGTCTTTTACCTTCTTACTTTCTTGTGATTTCAAACTCCACCCTGCGGTTAAGCTTTCGGTGGTCGTCACTCGCTTCCTCCACGATTGGTTTAGAGCTGCCGTAGCCATGAGCGTTGATTCGAGCTGCGTCAATTTTGAATTGATAAATCAAATAAGCCTTGATTGCATCAGCACGCGCCTGTGAAAGTCGAAGATTTGAATCTTCTTTGCCTTGTGAATCGGTGTGGCCGGAAATATTTAGTCTGTAAGTCGGATGATCGATTAAAAAATTTGCAAGACGATCGAGGTCACCGTGCATCGCGGGAAGAATATCCGCTTTTCCATTTTCGAATTCAAGAGTCTCAAAAGCGATATGCGTTTCAATTGGTTCAGTTTCTTTGTTGATCTCCATGTCACCATCCATAAAAAACGCTTCTTCAATTCTGAAAAAATCTTCTCCCTGAATGATCAATAAATAATTTCGCTTGTTGATCAAGTTAAAATCAAAAGTGCCATCGGGTCGAAGAAATTTTGGTGCAACCTCCACACCTTCGTCGAGATCGATAATCGAGACGATTCCTTGAAAAGGTTTTTTTGTCCGTATATCGGTAAGAGAGCCTTTCAATGTGGCGATCGCTTCCGGCTGTGCTTCCATCGGCACAGGGAAAGAATGAAGATCGAGATTTTGTACATCGGTTTCTTCGGATCTCGCATAGTACAGGCGCTGTGATTTTGAGTCGATGGTAAAATAATATTCACTTCCAGGACCATTTACTAACGGACCGATGTTCTTTGGTTCGCCCCAACGGCCATCACGTAAATACGATTTATAAATATCAAAATCGCCGAAATTCAAAGGTTGTCCATTTGAGCTAAAGTAAAGCACATTGAATTTGTGATGAAAGAACGGACTGACTTCGCTTTGATTTGAGTTGATCGTGGGGCCAAGATTTTGCGCTGGATTCCATTCACCTTTCGAATTTTTCACAGCAAAATAAATATCAGATTCTCCAAAGCCTTGCAACCGGTTCGAGGCGAAAAACAAGGTATCTCCCGTGTGGGAAAGTGACGGGTGTGAATCCCAGGACGTGCTGTTAATATTTTCGCCTAGATTTTTTACGTTGCCCCAGGTGCTGTCTCGTTTCATCACAGCTTGAAAAATATCGCAGTTGCCCTTGGAGTCTGGCGAGTTGCACCGCGCGAAGTATAAAATTTTTCCATCGTGACTCAGGCACGCCGAGCCTTCATTGTAGCGCGTGTTAATAGTTTTGAATTCTTCCGCTTGATACCAAATTCCGTCAATACGTTTTGTGTAAAAAAGATCTTCATCAAAGCTGCGTTCAGCATTCTGCATGTGTGCATTTCGCTTTGATGTAAAAAGTAAAATGGAGTCAACATTGGCGATCGTCGGACCGTAGTCCGCCTTTGACGAATTTACCCAGTCTTCCATTTTTACCAACACACCGTGCGGAGGTCGCAGCGTATCAATCTCTCTTCTAAATTCAACTAACTCGTAATATTGTTTTAGTGGAACATAATAGTCCCTCTGATTTTTACTTAGTGTATCAAATTCCTGACGGATCAATGAAGCGTTTCCATTTTTTCGTTGATGCTTCAACAGCAATTTGTACAATAAAACAGCTTCACCTGGCGCGCCAAATTTTTGAGACAACCTTGCAAGCTGCCAAATCATCGAAATATTAGTCTTGAAATTCTGCACACCGAAATGCTTGACATAGTCACGCAACGTTTTGTAGAGATTTTCCTCTTTTCCTGATACTTCGTATTGCTTGATGCGTTTTAATTTGCCCTCATCTTCGTAGTATTTTTTTTGAATATTGGGAAAATCAAAGATGTCAGATTGGCTGTAGCTTGTCAGGGAATCGTTAAGATGAATCTTGTCGGCCTGCTTAAATTTTTTCTTCTCGCTTTGGCCGTATGAGGTGGTGTTGCCAATGAAGCAAAAAGGTATTGCAAGGATTAAAAAATAGGTTTTCACTAACCTTCTGGGTATCAAAAAATAACTCCTTTCCGATAAAGTTGAGATAAATTTGCTTCTTTTACAACTCCACTGGCACTACTATTGTCATGTAGTTAACACCATTTTTTAGTTTATACGTTATACGTTAATGATGCCAAAGTGGCATCTTTGAAACACGATGTTTAAAGCCTTACCAATTCAGCTCGTTCAGGAGGACTCAGACGATTTAATTCAGATGATCAATCCTGAACAGGATAGTGACTTAAAGCCTGAAGATCTTCCGCCAGACCTTTCAATACTTCCAATCAAAAACACAGTGCTGTTTCCTGGAGTTGTGATTCCAATTACAGTTGGTCGCCAGAAGTCGATTAAACTCGTTAAGAAGGCGTACCAGGGAAACCGTATTATCGGTGTTGTTGCGCAGAAAAATTCACAGGCTGAAGAGCCAGTAATTGAGGAATTATATCGCACAGGCACAATTGCCAGAATTATAAAGATGCTTGTGTTGCCAGACGGAAACACGACCATTATTATTCAAGGGAAAAATCGTTTTACTGTCCGCGAATTTGTGCAGGAAGATCCATTCCTGATGGCAAAAGTTGACTTGTTAACTGAACCTTTACTCAACGTCAACAGCAAGGAAGCGAAGGCTCTTGTTCAATCGCTAAAAGATGCTGCGTTAAAGGTTTTGAAACTGAATCCAGAAATTCCACAGGAAGCACAAGTGGCGTTGGATAATATTTCGAGTATGTCGTTTTTGATTCACTTTCTGAGTTCAAATCTTAATGTGGATGTTTCCGACAAACAAAAAATTCTTGAGACCGAAAATCTGAATGAACGAGGCACACTGTTATTGCAGTTCATGCTTCGCGATATTCAAATGCTTGAGATCAAGCACGAGATTCAAAAGAAAGTTCACACCGATATTGATCAACAACAACGCGACTATTTTCTCCGTCAACAAATAAAGGTTCTTCAGGACGAGTTGGGCTTTGATGGTCCGGACAAAGAAGTTGAGAAGCTGCGCAAACGTGCTGAATTAAAAAAATGGCCAAAAGTTGTTGCCGAACATTTTAATAAGGAAGCAGACAAGTTACTGCGAATAAATCCGATGGCAGCCGAATATCCAGTAGCAATGAACTATGTGGAATTCATGCTGGATCTTCCATGGGGCGATTTCACAGTTGATGATTTTGACTTGAAACGCGCACAGAAAATTTTAGATCACGATCATTTCGGACTTGAGAAAGTGAAGACAAGAATATTGGAATATCTTGCTGTGCTCAAGTTGAAGAAAGATATGAAGGGTCCAATCCTTTGTTTGTATGGACCTCCCGGAGTTGGTAAGACATCGCTGGGTAGATCAATAGCAAAAGCGCTGCAGCGAAAATATATCCGCATGTCATTGGGAGGCGTTCATGATGAAGCTGAGATCCGTGGACATCGTAAGACCTATGTTGGTGCGATGCCCGGAAAAATTCTTCAGAACATAAAAAAAGCCCAGTCATCAAATCCAGTTTTTATTCTGGATGAGATCGATAAAGTGAAATCTGATTTTCGTGGCGATCCATCTTCAGCTTTGCTGGAAGTTTTAGACCCTGAACAAAATCATTCGTTTGGCGATAACTACCTTGAAGTAGAATACGACCTATCAAAAGTTCTTTTTGTCGCAACAGCAAACTCATTAGATTCAATTCATCCGGCGTTACGTGATAGAATGGAAATCATTGAAATCACTGGCTATACACAAGAAGAGAAAGTTGAAATCGCCATGAAACATCTTGTTCCAAAACAACTGAAGGAACATGGGTTGAAAAGTTCGGATGTAAAAATTTCGAAGCAGGCGGTTGCAAAAGTGATCAATAGCTACACGCGTGAATCTGGTGTGCGAAGTCTGGAAAGAAAAATTGGAACAATTGTCCGCCATATCGCCAAGTCAGTAGCGATGGAAGAGGAATTCGACAAGATGATTACTGAAGAATCGGTAAGAAAAATTTTGGGAGTTGAAATTTTTGACGAGGAGTTATATCAGGATAATGAAATCGCGGGCGTTGTAACAGGTTTAGCCTGGACACAAGTTGGAGG
>CBQWHS010000339.1:0-5299 GCA_967728665.1 uncultured Chryseosolibacter sp.
TAGAGATTAGAAGAAGGAATGAATGCCTCAGGTTGATAGTAGTCGTAGTAAGAGATAAAATATTCGACTGCATTCTCTGGAAAGAAATGTTTGAATTCTCCATACAACTGAGCTGCGAGCGTTTTGTTGTGACTCAGCACAAGAGTCGGTCGTTTGGATTGCGCAATCACATTCGCCATCGTGAACGTTTTTCCTGAGCCGGTCACACCCAGCAAGGTTTGATGCGGCTCGCCGGCCTGAACACCTTTCAACAGTTGTTCAATGGCCTGTGGCTGATCTCCCGTTGGCACGTAATCGCTGACAAGTTTAAAATCCATGCTGTTAGTCTTAAATGAATGCTCCTTATAAAAAAGTGTATCTATAAATTTAGGTTATATGTTTGACAACCCTATGTCAACAAGCACCGACAAAATAATTTATAAAGAACATTTTTGGGCCTGTGAAAGTTTGAAACTTTCCCTCTGCCATTAAATAAAAACGCGACCAGTGAGTCACCAGCCGCGTTTTGATATCATTGAAATGAAAATTAATTATTCCAGATTGTCCAGGATTTTTCGGCTTGAATATGAAGCATCTCCAAACCATTCTTGATAGTTGCGCCACGTATTTCTGCTTTTTGAAGAAACAACGTCCGCGCTGGGTTGTAAATCAGATCGTATACATAATGCTCTGAAGTCAACTCTTCAAAATCAATAGGAGGCACCGTAGATGTGTTTGGATGCATGCCCAGCGGAGTGGTGTTGATGATCAGCAAATATTCACTATAGATTTTCGGGTCTTTGGCGAGATCATCATAGGTAAGATCTCCCTTGGATTTCTCTCTTGAAACAACCTTATATTCGATGTTCAGTTTTTTAATCGCTTCTTGAACAGCTTTCGATGATCCGCCTGTTCCAAGTACCAGCGCTTTTAATTTTTTATCTTTAGGCACCCACTTTTCAATGGTCTCCAGGAAAGCATCAGAATCAGTATTAAAGCCTTTTCGCTTGCCGTCTTTTATTTTGATGACGTTAACAGCTCCAATTCTTTTCGCAACCGGATCAACTTCATCAAGATATTTTATCACCTGTTCCTTGTAGGGCAACGTAACGTTAAGACCACTCAGATTTTTTGTGTCGCTAATCAGCGATTCTAATTCTTTGATGTTATTCAGCGGAAACAATTCATAGTGATGATCGCGTAAACCCTCGCGAAAAAATTTCTCATCAAAATATGCTTTCGAAAACGAGTGACTAACAGTTTGTCCAATTAGCCCGAATACTTTTTCCATGCTCAGCGTTTTTTTAATTAAGCTTCAACCTTTGATTGACGCTATTACATTTTTCTCTGCCCCACAACACGTTAAAACCGAGGATCTTACTGGGTAATCTTATTTTTTTGGGAACGCAATATATTAAAAACAGGATGTAAAACTACCTCAACTGTCTGTTTATGAACATATCGCGTCAGTCAAATTTATATTTTAGATTAAAAACGGCGGAATTGCCGCTTCTTTAATCCACTTCAAATGGCGGTGCAGTATTCGTGTTCTTTTTTTCTATTCCAAGAAAATGGAGAAATGTATCACCGCGTAACCCGAGCCGAATGGTCTCTAATGGTATCACTTCTTCAGGAGCAATGTTTCCAAGATTCACATTGGCACCCAGAAGTTTTATGAACCACACTTGCTGCGCTTTTTGTGGAGCTTCCCAAATAATTTTTTCAAATGGAATCTTCGTAAGAATTTCCTGCACGAGACCCGAGCGCACTTCTCCGGATGAACGGAACAGCCCAACATTTCCACCTTCACGTGCTTCACCGATCACCTTCCACGCACCTGCATCAAGCTCTTTTTGCATGAGTTCGATCCACATGTACGGTGGAATAATTTTGTCGGCATCTTTCGAACCAACTTCTGACAGCACCGTTACCTGCTCCGACAACTTCGCGATGTAGTCACATTTTTTATCATGATCAAGATCAATCGATCCATCGGACACTTCCGCAAAAGACATATCGTATTTGTCCAGCAACCTTCGATAGTCCTCAAACTGATCGCGAATAATAAACGCTTCGAAAAGTGTTCCACCGAAATACACAGGTATCCCTGCCTTTTTGAAAACATTTATTTTTTCTTTGAGATTTGGCGTGACGAACGAAGTCGCCCAACCGAGTTTTACGATGTCAACGTGACTGGCGCATGTGCTCACAAAATCTTCCGCCTCACGTATACTCAGCCCCTTATCCATGGCCATGGTAAAACCATATTGCCTGGGCTTGACGGTTCGCTCAGGCAGATTTTTTAGGTCGTAATTCATTAATGATTTTCTTTTCTAAACTGTTCGATGATCTTGTGCAGAGCCTTTTGAGTTTCAATTTTGGGGAAAAAATCGAATAATGCTGTGTGACCATCAAAGTCCAAAATTAACGCATTTTCCAAATAATTAAAGGCCTCTTTAAATTTGCCACCTTCGATCAAATAGACCGTCATTCGGTAAAACAGTTCTGAATCATCAGGAATGGTCTCAAACCCTTCCGCTAATATGTCTGTTGCTTTCGTGAAATCGCCTTGTTCGTAATAAATAAAAGACCAATTCAACCAGATTTCTTTATCCTCCGGATCAAGTTTGCTTGCTTCTTCATAAGCATCCAAGCTTGAAATGGTATTACCAATTCTAAATTCGGCATGCGCCACTGACTTCCAATACTCAGCATTTTCGGTGTGAAGCTTCAACGCCTTATTATAGAAATGCAAAGCCTGGTGCCACTTCTCCATTTTCTCCAAACATGCCCCGGCTCCATACCACGCTTCATCATAAAGTGAGTCAAGCTTTGTTGCTTTCTGAAAATACTTTAATCCCAATTCATACTGTTCAAGGCTCTCGTACGCTGCGCCTATGCAACAATAAACTTCCGGGCTTGGTCCTTCCAGGTCGATTGTTTTCTTGAACACATCAAGAGCCTTTGTAAACTGCTGAAGGTTCATGTAGGTATTGCCCATGTTGAAATGAGCCGATGCAAAATTATCATCGATCGTTACTGCATAATCATACGCTTGTAACGCATCATCATATTTCTCCAGCTTATTATAGACAATACCCATGTTATACCATGCCGCTGCTGAGTACGGATCTTCATCGATAAATTTTTGGTAGTAAGCCAGACTGCTTTCGAGTTGGCCAGTTACATCAAGACAGTAGGCAAGTTCGTAGAGTGCACCATCGTGGCTGATGTTAATCTCGATTGCTTTTTTGTAAGCGCCAATTGCGCCACCAAAATCTTCCATGCTTTGTTTGGCAAGGCCGATGTTGTAGTAAACTTCATCTTTCTCTTCAGCAAGCACCAGCGCCTGTTCATAATTAGCAATCGCATCCTTGAATTTTCCTTGCAGAGAATAGATCGATCCTTTGGTGAGAAATATTTCCGGATCATTTGGTTGAAGCGAGTGAGCTTGATCGAGCAACTCAAGCGCCTGATCGAAGTCTTCGAGATTAGAGACAATCTGCGCTTTAACAACGATCAGCTCAGTCGAAAATGGATATTGATTGATTGCCTGATTCACTGCCTGCAACGCACGGTTGTGCTTGCCTCGCATCATGTAGTAGTCGATTATTTCTTCGTAAGCGTCCAGATCGAAAAAGGGGGAGCTTTTTCTGCGAAGGTGGTCCTCAAATCTCTTAATTAGTTCGTTTTCCTCTTCGCGTTTGCGGTATTCTCTCGACATTGACTAATGGTTTTCCTAAAATAAAGAAATCTGGTGTAAAGGTAAATTTATTTACCTCATTTTTTAGCGATCGGCTTGCGTCATGTAATATTTGCAGCACCAATCAAGCGTTTTGTCAATCGATTGAAATTCGATATTTAGCACTTTTTGAATTTTATTATTCCGGTAAAGAAATTTTGTTCCGGCCAATCTTGCTGTTTCCGATGTTATTAGCGGCTCAGAGCCTGTGAACCACGAGCGTACATTTTCTAAAGAAGCAACAACATTCAGCGTCCTGTTCGATAATAACGTTGACGGCGGTTTTTTATTGAATCTTTTTGCGATGTCTGTGAAAAATTCAATGACTGAAATATTGCCGGCATTGACAACAAAACGTTCTCCTGAAATTTCCAGATTCGACAACTGACACGTGATCTTTGCTACATCACGAACATCCACATAATTTAAATAACTGTCGATGTAAAAACGATTTTCGCTCCACACATACTTGAAAAGTTTCGCACTGCTTTTAGTCCAGTCCGCTGGCGCGAGTATTATTGAAGGATTAATAATCACCGTCTTCAATCCCTCCTCGTTAGCTCGAAACACTTCCAGTTCCGCAAGGTATTTTGATTCCGCATAGTTTGTGTTCATTGCACTACTTACCCACTTGTTATCTTCATCAATGTGCTGCTGCCCTTTTATGCGTCCAAGAGCAGCCACCGAACTAATGTGAACCAATTTTTTAACATGATGGAACTGAGCGGCATTCACCACGTTTTTTGTGCCCTCAACATTGATGTCAAAAATTTTTTTTCGATCACGTGGGTTGAATGATACCATGGCAGCTGCATGAATGACTTTGCCGACATCGCTGAATGCATCGTCTAACGAAACCGGATCAAGTATATCCGCCTCTCGCCAGGTGATTTTGTCATTAACATCATGGAGTAGCGACACATCACTTCCTTTCCGTTTGAGCGCCACGAAAGGCTCATTCGTTGCAAGCAATTGCCGCACGATAAAACTTCCGAGCAAGCCGTTGGCACCGGTTACTGCGACCATAATGTATTGTTCAGCAATGGTAAATCTAGCGCTTTCTGATAGTACTTGTGGCTTATGGATCTTTCGAGCAATTCAACATGAGAAAACTGGTGGCAATCACTGCCGAGCCAATGGATCATTTTCTTGTCGATGAGTTGGTGAGCCATTTTCTGAATCGGCTTTGAATAATAACCGGAGATGGAACTGGTATTGATTTGAAAAAGCAATCCGCGACTAAAAAGATCTTCCGCTTTTTCGAAATGCTCGTGAATGTACATGTATCGTTCCGGGTGAGCGAGAATAAGTTTATAGCCTTTTGTTGTCGCCAGAAAAATGAACTCTTTCAGATTGAAAGGTTCATTCATGAAATTCGTTTCGAACAACAAGTAGTTATTTCCGAACGTGAGAAGTCTTTCGTTTTTCTCAAGTTTCGTAAACAGAGCTTCGTCCAGGTAGTATTCAGCGGCAGCTTCAACCTCTACATTTACATTTCGTTCCTGAAGCGTTCGTCTGAGTTCAGTGAGCTTGTGATGAATGATCTCCGGCGTATTCCGGTAAACATCACTCATTATA
>CBQWHS010000340.1:0-5282 GCA_967728665.1 uncultured Chryseosolibacter sp.
TTATCCGCTTTCGAGGATGTAGGTCCGTTAGCACCTTCCACAATCAACTTCGCCTTTATGTTCGGCGCATTTGATACGGTGATAACATCTTCAGTTGCTGCTGGAACGAGAAGATCCACAGGAAGGGTTAATAAATCTTCATTGCTGATTTTTTGTGCGCCAGCATATCCATCGAGAGTTCCTTTATTTGCTTCGCGATACTTTGAAGCTGCATCAATGTCGATTCCTTTTTCATTAAAATATGCGCCTGAGATATCACTGATTGCCTGAACAAGCAATCCGCGTTCATGAAGAAGACGCGCAGCCCACGAGCCCACATTTCCAAATCCTTGCACTGCACATGTCGCCTTGTATGGATTAATTTTTAACTTCTCCATAGCGGCCATAGCAGTAACCATTACTCCGCGACCAGTAGCTTCAGTGCGGCCAAGGGAACCACCAAGAACAACCGGCTTGCCCGTAACAACGGCATGCGTAGTCATTCCTTGAATACGGGAATACTGATCCATCAGCCAGGCCATTTCACGGGGACCAGTACCCATATCCGGTGCTGGAATATCCTGATCGGGTCCGAAAACATCAGCCATCGCTTGAGTATATGCGCGCATTAATCTTTCAATCTCACCTGCTGACATCTCACGAGGATTACAGGCAACGCCACCTTTCGCTCCTCCATATGGAATATCAACCACTGCACATTTCCACGTCATCCATGCTGCAAGAGCTTTCACTTCATCTAGATTGACGGCCATATCAAACCTGATTCCTCCTTTTGAAGGGCCAAGAATTGTTGAATGGATTACGCGATAACCTTCAAATACTTTTATTCCACCATGATCCATTGTAACAGGCAGAGAAACGATCACCTGTCGTGCCGGATTTTTTAAAACATTATAAACTTCATCTTCAAGCCCAAGAATTTGAGAGGCCACTTGAAAGCGAGACATCATTGCTTCGAATGGATTTTCTTTGTCTTTGAGAGGTGCCGGTTCGATATATCCCATAAGAATTTTGTTCGATCAGAGAAAAAAATATGTGCCTGAATTGGCGATTAAAACGGTTGCAAAGATAATTAAATAACGCTGAGGCCTAATGATTTTGTATGAATTCATTCGAGCAATTCGCGAACGAATAACATTTCGATGAATGAGAAAAATTAGAAATTAGTTTTCGTGAATTGGAATTGACATGAATGAATATTCCGGAACAGTCAAAATATCTCCAAATATGCAACGATGAACGGCGCTGAAATTAATAATCCGTCAAATCTGTCCAGGAAGCCACCATGCCCTGGTAACGAATCGCCCGAGTCTTTGATTTCGATACTACGCTTTAGCAGTGATTCAACGAGATCTCCAAAAGTTCCCCCAACAATTATAATGCAACCAACGATCAACCACTGGGCTACTGTTAGTGTGTGAAAATATTGAGAGAGACCATAAGCAAAAATCATTGCAAGCACTGCGCCTCCAACAAAACCCTCCCAGGATTTCTTCGGAGAGATGCGCTCGAAAAGCTTCCTCTTTCCGAAAAACGTTCCGGCAAAATATGCTCCCGTATCACTCGCCCACAACATCAGCAGGCAACCTAAAATTATCTGATAATTATAGTCGCCATGTTCATACGCAGCAATGTTTAGCAAACAGAATGGAACGGCTACATAAAAAATTCCAAGAAACGTATAGGCAATGTTCGTAAATGGTTTTCGCTCAAATTTTTTGTAGAGCTTGATCATAAAGACAAAAGACACAAGCGGAAAAATGACAAAATAATAGCGGTCGGAAATATCTCCTTTCTCGATAAAGAATGACAGCGAATAAACTACAACGCCACATATTATTCCAAACACTTTTTGGGGCACGATGCCATCAAAACCTGCAAGGATATAAAATTCACGAATGGAGAAAGTGCAAATGATCAAGAATATCAAATAGTAAGTCCATTCACTGTAACAGACACCGATGATAATTCCGGCCGATCCAGCGAGGCCCGTGATAATTCGTTGCGTAAGATTATTGTATTTCCGAATGGTGGACGTCACAGGTTTGGTCGTGCGATTTTACGATGTTCAAAATATTTATAAAAATAAAACAAAAGTCCTGCGGTAACCAACACGCTCAATACAACCACATTCGCAGGAGCAGCCTCGGTACTTTCGAGATTATAATCGAAAGCCCCTTGTCGATAAAAGTATAAGGCAACCACCGAAATTCCGTTGTTCACAAAATGCGCAAACATTGCCAACGCCAAACTTCCAGACCAATAATAAAGATAACCAAACAACGCCCCAAGCAACATACGGGGCACGAACCCAAAAAATTGAAAATGCATTGCACTGAAAAGTATCGCGGAGAACCAAATTGCAAAGTGAATGTTTCTGGTGCCACGGAACAATTCGTTCTGAACGATTCCCCGGAAAACAAGTTCCTCCCCGACAGCAGGCAATACTGCAATCACAATTATCGCAATAATCAGTTGAGAGACGGATTCAAATTCGGTAAGAAAAGAAGTCACCTTTGTAGCTTGTTCTTCAAGATTTCTCGCCATCACTTCTAAGTCATGTGCAAATGCCGGAAACTTCCATTCCGCATTCCATTCTATCACAACAGAATCGACAGCCATAAAAAAAATTATGATGAAAGCTGTCAGCAATAATGGAAGCGCCTCAACCTTCGAGGTTTTAAAAAAAGAAACTATCGAGCTTTGATTCAACTTCAGAAAAAAATAAGGAACAACTATTAATCCAACGAAAGTTGCACATCCCTGAATTATATAATAAGCAATTTTCACATCAGGATATTTCAACGGATCTTGAACTGCCATAAGAAGTTCATCGATCGTTCCAGGATAAAACGCCACGGCCACAAGTGGGCCAATTAAAAGGCCGCCAGCCAAAAACCCACTAGCAACAAAAAAAATGATAATGAAGAAATTCGCCCACGGTGCCCATGCCAGAGTCGGGGCAGACTGGTTTTCCGGCATCTTTAAAAAAGTCATAACTTTGCCCGATTATCTTAGTTAGATAGCGGCAAATATGGCGAAAATTGGGAATATTGATTTAGGAGACTTTCCATTGTTGCTTGCGCCTATGGAGGATGTAAGTGATCCGCCCTTCCGAGCTGTTTGTAAAGAGGGAGGAGCTGATCTGATGTACACAGAGTTCATCTCGTCTGAGGGATTGATCCGTGATGCCGCGAAGAGTCGACAAAAACTTGACATCTTTGAATACGAACGACCAATCGGCATTCAGCTTTTTGGTGGTGATATCGGTAATATGGTTCAATCCGCTGAGATTGCTTCAGAAGTAAATCCAGATCTTATTGACATTAATTATGGATGTCCGGTCAAGGCAGTCGCTTGTCGAGGTGCAGGTGCTGCATTGCTCCAGGATATTCCGAAGATGGTAAAAATGACGGAAGAGATCGTGAAGTGCACATCTTTACCTGTGACTGTGAAAACGCGTTTAGGTTGGGATGATAATACCAGGAACGTAGTTGATGTTGCCGAGCGTCTACAAGACATCGGCATTAAAGCATTGACAATTCATGGACGAACACGCGTGCAAATGTATAAGGGTGACGCCGACTGGACGTTGATCGGAAAGATCAAAGAAAATTCCAGAATGCATATTCCAGTTTTTGGGAATGGCGATATTGACTCACCACAGAAAGCACTGGAATACAAAAATCGATACGGTGTTGACGGGGTAATGATTGGTCGCGCGGCCATCGGTTATCCATGGATCTTCAACGAGATTAAACATTATCTCAAACATGGTGAGCGCCCCCTTCCACCAGACATGAATGAGCGAATTCGCGTTACAAAAAAGCATCTTGATTTTTCTATTCGTTGGAAAGGTGATCGCTTGGGAATCTTCGAAATGCGAAGACACTACACAAATTATTTTAAAGGCATTCCAGATTTCAAACCGTTTAGGATGAGATTGGTGATGGCGGATAGCGAGGCGGAGGTTAGTGATATTTTGGAGGAGGTCAGTCAAGTTGCCATTAGTTACTGACAATTCGCGAAGGTCAGCGCAAACTGTTTTGGATAAATAATAAGAAAGCCAGAGGTCCGGCTTTCTTATTATGAAATTTTTAAAACTTATCCCAAAATATTTTTGTCGCAGTGTCATCGCCACCAATAGCTGCAGCGGCTGCTTCACGGTTGTTGCCATTCGCAGTTTGCTCACTGATTGGATATATAATCCGGAGTGGAATAGTCAACCCGGCTGGCGCCGTACCGCCAGAAACTGGCAACAACGCAGGGGCGTCAAGCCGTCTCCACTCAACCCACGCCTCGTAGCCGCGGTTGTTAAGGGCAATGTACTTTTGCTCACCGATTTTTTGCTTATATGTTGTTAACGCGTTTTTAGTGACCACAACTGTTCCGGTGGGCTTTGCCGTGGTTGGATTGGCACCATTGTCCGTATCGTAAGCCGAAGCCGTTGCAAATGCAACGTCTGGATTTGCTAAATAAGCATTTATCGCTGGCGTTGCACCTCCAGCATTTGCTCCTAAACCGAACCAATAGGCTATGGAAGCAGCTATACCAGCATTATAATGAGCCTCGACTGACGCTCCTATTGTATTTGGAATCGAATTCACCCCTAAACTTCCAGGGATATTATAGCCTCTTGCTGCGGCCTCTGCGAGCAAGAATTCAACTTCGGAATAATCGAATAACAAAGCTTCAGTGGTCGGCGTGGTAATAAGAGTTGATGGTTTAGAAACCGCGGCAAACGTGTTCGGAAAGCCGGAGAATCCTCCAACATAGCCACTTACCGAAGGTGATCCTTGAGCATAGTAATTAATGTTAACCTGAGTAAAAAAATAAGTTCTTCTAGGGTCGTTCAATGCATTCATTTTATTAACCAAAGTCCTGCCAACAACAAAATCCTGGCGTGTAGTGAAAGGTGATACTGTGTTACCAGCGACCGGATTATTATTTGGCGCACCTGCTTGATACCCTACCCTCGCATTATCAGCATTGGAACTAAAAACGTATGGTGCAGCTTGCTCAGCCATTGTCTTAGCTTTGGCATTATCACCATCGGCTATTGTTAAAGCTAATTTTAGTTTTAATGAATTGCCAAATTTTATCCAACGACTGATATTCCCCGCATAAAGAATATCGGATGTAGCGGTTAAGCCAGTAGAACCCGTACTCAAGCTAGCAAGGGCTGCATCAAGGCGCATAATCAGGTCTGCGAAAATTGCAGCATCATCGTCGTAGGCTGGTAGTGGGTTTGTGAAATCAAGTGCTTTTGAATAAGGCACATC
>CBQWHS010000341.1:0-5272 GCA_967728665.1 uncultured Chryseosolibacter sp.
CTCGTACCCTTTGTGTTACTGCATTTATTTCCATTCGCCGTGCAACTCTTCCCTTCTCAGCGTATCTCCCCGAAACTGCATTCAGTACATTTTAACCGCAAAGAGAATACAAAGGAGCGCAAAGAACAAAAAATACAAATGCATTTGACCGCAGTAAACAAGAAGGAAATGCAGAGAAATGCAATAGAAATAATATGCATCAGACACAAGTCGATTCATGCCTCTCGCTGGAAGCTTACAAAAATTTAAATCCCTTGGTGTTTGGATTTAGATAAGTTTTTGAATTTCATTCATAAAAAAAAAACCTGAATCGAATCGACCCAGGTTTTTTTCCTCTCCAAAAATTTCTTTGGAATTACTTCACATGTTTGTTAACAACCTTTGCCAATTCAAACATAGAGATCTGAGTTTTGCCACCGAAAATTGTTTTCAATTTTTCATCAGCATTGATCATCCTTCTGTTCTTCTTGTCTTGAAGATTGTTCTTCTTGATGTAATCCCAGATCTTTTTGATGATCTGCGTACGTGGCAAACCTTTGCTACCTACTACCTCAGCTAATGCTGGGCTCGGAGTCAATGGTGCCATGAATGCTGCATTAGGTTTTCTTGCAGTCTTCTTCGCTGCTTTCTTAGGAGCAGACTTTTTCGCGGCTTTTTTCGCCGGTTTTTTTGCTGCTTTTTTAGCAGCCTTCTTCGCTGTTTTTGCCATAGCGTTTTCTAGTTTAATAGTTAATTAATTATTCAAAGTTGAGTGGTTGTGAGACGAGTCCTTCGGTGTCGAAGAAGAGATGGTACGATGGTACATTAATATCTGTCTTTCCAGATTTGTCAGTCATGCTTCGTAGTGGTCGAATTAAAACTGAGCACTAAAATACAGGTGTGAAACTAATTATCCTAATAATGCAGCAATTTCTCCTATGAAAAGTGTGATTTC
Source organism: uncultured Chryseosolibacter sp. (assembly GCA_967728665.1). GTDB lineage: Bacteria > Bacteroidota > Bacteroidia > Cytophagales > Cyclobacteriaceae > Chryseosolibacter. Next base: position 935 of record CBQWHS010000341.1, read on the forward strand.
TCCTAGGGAAAATCACTGATCATACTTTCATCACGACTATTTCACCACGTATTTCTCCTATGAAAATCACCTAAAACATACCGATCATCTCCTCGAGAAATTTCACCTTTCCAACAACGGCTGATCTATTTTCCCTAGGGAAAAACACTTATCAAACACTGTTTTCCCTATGAACGGAAGCACTTCTCAAGGAAAATCGCGACACCGTCATCGATGGAAGAAAGAGTCGTCTCGTCTGCTACTGCCTTCACTTCCTCTCGGGAATTCGCGACGGCAACACCCAACCCAGCTTTTCGCAGCATGTCAATATCATTATAATTGTCTCCGAAGGCGAGTACCTCGCTCATCGGGATTCCGTATTGTTGAAGTATTACTTCAAGTGCAGTCGCTTTCGAGATTTGCTTTGGCGCCAACTCAAGATACGTTGGTCGCGATCTGTAAATGTGAATTTCGTCAGCGTACGCCTTCACAAGCTGCTGCTCCATCCTATCTATCTGCTGCTCGGGGCCCATACACATAAGCTTATGCACTGAATTAGAAACACGCACCCATTCGTCAAGAATCTGTTCAAGGTCGTTCACTTTGGATTTCGCCTTGGTAATTTTCTCCTCGCGCTCCGTCCAATAATCCATTCTGGGAGCATACCAATCGTGCTCACGGTACAAACTAATGTGCACCTCTGTGCCGGAACTCAATTTATAAATTTGGGACGCGATTGTTGCTGGGATGCCTGTCGACTCAAAAACGTCCACGGTTTCTTCATCAATGTATTTAATAACGAACCCGCCATTATAACATATTATCGGATACTGCGTAACTCCCAACTCATGTTGAAGGTGTCGCATGGCGGAAGGCATTCGCGAAGACGCCAGTATAATAGGAACCCGGGGTGAAATTTCGCGAAAAATGGAAATTGTTCTCGCTGATAACTCTCTCCGACTGTCGAGTAGGGTTCCATCGATGTCCGTGCACACCGCGCTGATTTTCATAGTAATTTTGCCGCTGGCTTTTTTCGTTCTGCAATAATGCTGAATTTTCGAATTGTAATTAACGACAATGAATAAAGATTTGGTCCTTCGCGAATACCTCGCTATTGAACGAACAAAACTAGCCAACGAAACTACGTTGCTTGCTTATATTCGAACAGGACTCTACTTCGTTGTTGCTGGGTCCACGCTGGGTCATCTTATTGAAACAAGGTTCTGGAATATTGCCGGAGTACCATTGATGGTGATCGGCCTCTTGATCATGGGTGTCGGTGTCTTCCGTTTCAGGAGAACGTTGCACGCCATCAGAAAATCAAAGGATCACATCGGCAACGCCACGGACGAATTTGTCAAGGCTGCACGCGGACACCATTCTTGAATTCTTCTTCCCACCACCTGCTAAATTCTTGTTTGTTCTGCCAAATCAGTATCTCTCCGATCATTGGATGCAGCACCCGAAGATTTCGTTTTACACCTTCGTTGACTACCCGAATTATCGGTTCATCCCAGTCATGAGGAGCAAGAACAAATTTCCCCCAATGAACAGGCAATAACTGTTTTGCTTTTAAGTCGATCGCAGCCATCACGACTTCTTCCGGCATCATGTGAATATGCTTCCAACTTTTATTGTATTGCCCGCATTCTAGAATAACCAAATCGAACGGGCCGAACTTATCTCCGATCTCTTTAAAATGAGCATCGTATCCGGAATCACCACCAAGAAAAATTTTTTGCGTTGGTGTTGTCAGAACAAATGACGTCCACAGTGCCTGGTTGCGCTTGAAGCCCCGACCTGAAAAATGCCGCGCTGGAACACTGTCAAAGGTAAAGACATCGTCAATGGAAAATGATTCGTGCCACGACATCTCCTGTATTTGAGATGGTTTAAATCCCCAACGTTCGAGGTGAGCACCAGTTCCAAGGCCTGTGACTACCGTTTTCACTTTATCTTTTATCGCACGAATGAATTTGTGATCCAGGTGATCCCAATGGTCATGCGAGATCACGAGGTAGTCCATTGTTGGAAAATCGGCTGCTGTATAAATGTCGGACCCTGGAAAACTCTTGGTGGTGAAATTCATTGGCGAAGCGTTTCCACTCAGCACCGGATCCACCAAGAATTTTTTGCCGTCCATTTGGATGAAATATGAAGAGTGTCCAAACCACACCAGAACATTTTCCTGAGGATCGAGCGAAAGCAAGTCAGTCTTTTGAGATGGAATTGCCCTCGATGGCTTTGCACGTCTGCTGCCGTTAAAAGTGAAATCAAGCATCACCGACCAGAAAGTCGCTCCATCGGTAAGATCCGGGGTGACAGACAAGTTTTGAAAAGCACCCGCTCTATAATAAGTAGACGACTGAATTTTTTTTAATCGATCGCCTGAAGGCACCCTACCAAAACGCGATGTTTTTATAAATAAAATAAAAATGACAAAAAGCAGGAGGACCGAGATGAGCGCTACAATCATTAAGAATAGTGTCTAAAGAGTGAATTTGTGTTTTCGAGATATATAAAAGTACAACTTCGGCAAGTTTTTAAGAGCAAATCTTTGTGTGGCCACTGTTTTTTGTTTTCAACTTTCATGCTAACCTGCATGCGAATTCCTGACAGACCTTAACGCTTCTCTTGTGCCTACTCAATGGGGTCCAAGTTTCATTTCATCATAATTAAAAATTGAATTGCATGGAAATCGATTTGCCAAAAAATCTGTCCTTATACAAGCTTCCGGAGAAAGCAGAGTTTGTATTATTTATTATTCGCGAAGAATTGAAAAACCGGAAATTCATTTCCGCGCTCGAACCTGTCGGATTCGATCCTTCATTTTGTTTACATGATTTCAGTACGATCATCCTTGCCTCCTGCGGATTTCCATATCCATCAGAAGATCTCTTAATCAAATACGCCGACATGTTAGATCGGCACTGCGCATTTTTTGCTCCCGGAGATGACGAGGCATTAAAAACAGAAGCGCTCAATGTGTATGTCGAGCTGCAAATCCTCAAGCGAACACGCTCCCAAATTGCTGATGAACCACCGTTGTAAAAAATCTTACACGGCATGCATTCCGCCATAATAATTGTCAATTTTTGAATAGCTTTGATCGTAACCGCTTTAAACCGAAACCTCAACCCTATTATTGATGAGTATTAAGAATCGTCTTATCCTGATGAATTTCATGGAGTTTTTTGTGTGGGGTTCATGGTTGATTTCGCTGGGAGGTTACATGATTGTAAAATTAAAATTCACAGGTAGCGAGGTCGGAAGTATTTATGCAACGATGGGAGTTGCATCGTTGTTTATGCCAACGGTGATGGGAATAGTTGCTGATCGCTGGATGAATGCAGAACGAGTATTGGGAATTTGTCACATCATCGGAGCAATGCTGTTGGTGATGGCGGCCCAAGTCACGGATTACAAAATGATGTACATCATCATGTTACTGAACTCGATGTTTTACATGCCCACGATTGCATTAAACAATTCCGTCTCTTACGCGATTCTTCAAAAGCAAGGAATAGACATTTTCAAATATTTTCCACCGATTCGTGTTTGGGGAACAGTCGGATTTGTGATAGCCATGTGGGCGATCGATTTCGCAAAGTGGACGCTTACGCCCGGGCAACTTTATCTTAGTGCTGGTGCCGGATTATTTCTAGGCATATATGCTTTCACGTTGCCCGCTTGTCCGCCCACACTTGTTAAAAAAGAAAGTTCATTCTTCTCCCTGCTTGGCCTCGATGCATTTGTACTGTTTAAAAATAAACGTATGGCTGTGTTCTTTCTCTTTGCCATGTTTCTGGGTGCGGCACTTCAAATCACCAATACATTTGGCGAAGCATTCATCCATGACTTTGGAACGGATTATCCGAATTCATTTGCCGTTCAACATCCCAGTATTCTCATGTCCATTTCTCAAATCTCGGAGACGCTTTTCATACTTACCATTCCGTTTTTCCTTCGACGCTTCGGGATTAAGCGCGTGATGCTCATGAGCATTTTCGCCTGGGTATTGCGTTTTGCTTTCTTCGGTTTTGGCAATCCGGGAGATGGATTTATTCTGCTCATCTTTTCTATGATCATCTATGGAATGGCTTTTGACTTTTTTAATATCTCAGGATCGTTGTTTGTAAAAAAAGAAGCTGACAACTCAATCATCGCCAGCGCTCAGGGTTTATTTATGCTCATGACCAATGGCATCGGGGCCTTTGTTGGCGGAATGCTCAGTGGTTGGATCGTTGACTTGTTCACAACTCCAGCCGGACGCGATTGGCAAAGCATCTGGCTTACGTTCGCCGGTTATGGATTGATACTGGGTATCATCTTTCCAATTGCATTCAAGTATAAACATGA
>CBQWHS010000342.1:0-5266 GCA_967728665.1 uncultured Chryseosolibacter sp.
CGTCAACATGCCGGTGTCGATTACTTTGTTTGCCAGCAGTGCATTTTCCTCAGAGAGGTTGAAAGTATTGAATAGCGCGGCAGTCGGGAATCAATTCATTCCCAATCTCACGTATGCCTACCAGGTTCTTGCCAGTCATGAATTTTCTCCGGCACTTTCTATTCAAATTAATCCAACATTTGTTCACAAGAATCAAACTGATGAGGAACGTCAATCGCATGATATCTATGCTATAGGTTCGGGTGCACGCATCAAGCTTAGCAAAAGGCTGCAATTAAATCTCGATTATAATTACGTTGCCCGAAAAGAAAACATTTCAACAAAACATCTTTATGATCCAATCGGGATTGGGCTCGACATTGTGACAGGTGGTCATGTTTTTAAACTTCACATGACCAATTCGGCTGGCATTATTGAAAAAGAATATTTACTGAATACAACGGATAACTTTTGGAAAGGCGGAATTCGTTTTGGCTTTACTGTTCTACGTTCATTCGTTGTCAAGCCGAGCGTAAAAGGAGGTACTATTTATTAAGTAATTATGTTACTCAAACCTAAGATCAGAATTATGCTTATAACGATTGGCGCTTTAATAGTCATCGTCTTGGTTGGTTTTGGTCGCATGATGATTCTGCAAAACAATCAAATCTATTATGACGAATTAGATGAGGCATTGAGTAATTCTGACCATGCGGAAATACTCGTAATCCGAAATCGTAAAATGACTTCTCTGCCTGCGGAGATCTGCAAGCTGACGCGACTCAGGGTCTTAAACTTGGGAAACAATCAGCTGACTTTTTTGCCAGCGGAAATCGGCAAACTTAATAATCTCGAAGAACTTAATGTAGAGAACAATTCGCTCACCGAATTGCCTCGGGAAATTATGCAGCTTAGCAGGTTGCGAAAAATAAATATCAGCGGAAACAAGTTGACTTCGTTTCCCCTTGTCATGCCCTTTACAGTGCGTGAGGTTTATATCAACAATAATTCAATTCATATTTTTCCCGAACAAATGCGGTTTATGAAGCATTTAAAAATACTTGACTTGGCGGAAAATGAGATTGGCGACATAGCCCGAGACATGATCTTCCCTGACAGCCTCAAAAACCTTGACTTGTTCAGTAATAATGTTCAGAGCGCACCACGATCGCTGTTTTCATTGCCGGGTTTGAAAGAATTAATCCTCGAAGAAAATCCGCTTGACGAAAAAACACTGGACCTCTATAAACAATTTAAACAACATTGATCGATTATGGATTTTACATTCCTTAATTTTTTCCGCCTGGATTCCATCCGTGCTAAGGTTATTCTTTCTTGCTCATTGCTGATTCTGGTAATGGCAGTGACCTCGTTCAAAGCTTACGTCCAGGTAAGTAAACTCAAGGAGAGTGAACTGCGAGAGACATTTCGTGCCTTGCAAAAGCAGGTGATGAATATCAAATTATCCTCTCACGAATTCATCTTGAAGGATCGTAACAACGTTGAATTTTTTTCCTCGGGCAAAAGTGAATATGTCGGCCGATACACCGAAGCGCTTGATCGCTATCGTAAATCGTCTGGTAGTATCAAGGCCGAGCTTTTTAAAACTGGATTTACGGAAACTGACGAGTTGGATATGCTTGATAAAAAGATTGAGCAATATGACGCCGTCTTCCGGGAAATGGAGCTTCGCATTAAAGAACGAGGCATCGACAGCTATGGAATCATTGGCGATTTTGATATCTCGTTAAAGAAGATGTATCAATTTGATTTTGGCAGCGACAACATCAGTTTACTGCGTCTTAAATATTTTATTCGCGAGTATCAGCTTAATGGTTCTACCAACACAATTCAGCAAGTGTCGGATGAAACATACCGCTTCTCCAGTCAGCTCGACAAATATATTACTGATAAGCAAGTCGAGGAAGTGATCACCGCGCTATCAGGCTATGAAGCGAATTTTAAGAAACTTGTGACGAGCGATTCTACGCTTGGATTGTATACGGGAAAAGGATTGCAGGAAAAGCTGTTTAAAAAAATGAATGAGATTGATGCGATGCTTCAATTGGCGGCAACGGATGCTAAAATATCTGCAACATACAATATGATAGTAAGTCAAACGATGATCAGTCTTGCCATTATCTTGTCGTCATGTTTTTTACTGGCGCTGGTTATTTATTTTTTGTTACAACGCCAGATACTTGTTCCTATTAAAAAGCTCAACGGTATTATTCAAAAACTTGGCAACGGAATTATACCGAGTTACATTCCTGACTATCGTAATCTTGAATTGAGATCCATGGTAGAGTCGCTGCAAAAACTTTGTCTGGGTTTCAGACGCACATCTGAATTTGCACAGAAAGTAGGCGAGGGCGACTTCAATGTTTCATTTACCAAACTTAGTGATGAAGATGTTTTGGGTAACGCACTGTTAAGAATGCATGATAATTTGAAGAAGGCGAATGAAGGAGACCGGCAGCGATATTGGGCAGCGGAAGGTTTTACCATGGTGAATGGAATCCTTCAAAGTGGACTGAAGCTGCAAATATTAGCCGAAAGATGTTTGGCTCGACTCGTTCGCTACATGGGAGCAAAGCAGGGAGCGATGTTCATTTTGAATAATCAGAATCCTGAATCTTCATACATGGAACTTGTTAGCACTTTCGCATGTGAGGATATTGATCCGCTTCAACGGGTTGAACCAGGTGAAAACTTAATTGGTCAATGTTGGATTGAAAAGAAAACTGTTTACATGGAGGCGATTCCTAAAGGTTTTGTTAAAATCTCCTCTGGTCTTGGAAGCGCGGAGCCGAATCATATTCTGATTGTTCCGTTGATCATTCACAATGAGGTCTTCGGAATTATTGAGCTCGCCTCTTTTGAGAGGTTCGAAAAATATCAGCAAGTCTTTCTTGAAGATCTGGGCGAAAGCATTGCTTCTACGATTTATAATCAAAAGGTTAAGGAACGCACCAATAGGTTGATGGAGGAGTTGCAGGAGAGAGTAAACGCCTAGGCCACAGGAACTGCCATTCGTGGCCGGGTAAACGCTGATGTTTTATATTCTCGTTTGTGGCTACTGTCGAGTAGCAGGTCTTCGTCAATGTTTTTGAAGAGTGAATATTTTTCGATCAATGGTTTGAACGAATAGTAGCCAACCTTTGCAAGGCAATTATAGAAGAGGAGAATTATTTCGTAAGAGGAGAGTTGAGCTCTTATTAAGCGAATGTATTTGTACTTATCAACATCCTCAAGCGTTGAATCATCCACAAATTTTATAATCTGGTAAAGATGTCGGAAGTAGTGGCCTAACTCGCTTTGGTGCTTTTTGTAAAACACAACCGTATAGACTGCTACAATTTCGTTTATTTCCAATTTGAGTTCTGTCAGTGGAATTTCGAGATTGAGATTTCCCAATTTTGATTTTATCTCACGCTTATAGCCTTCTATGGCTTCAAAGAAATATTTTTCATAGAACAACCTAAAACAATCTCTTCCGGTCGTCTCATCGGACCGATTGAGGTCGATTAATTTGATAATTTCATTTTGCGATTGAAGCAATTGAAAAAATGTATTTTCAAATTTCTGTTGAATGAGGGTTAGATTTTGCTGTTTGAATTCCGCTCTCGTTTCACGAAGCTCCTTTCGTTGCAATTCGAGCTCTTCCTTTTGCATTAAAACCGTGATGGTAAGAACGGCAAACGCAAGACCTGAAAACAACACGTTGATAATCTCGAATACCTGGTCATCCGGACTTTTGTGAAGCCAACCCCACAAGCAAATTGAACCCACAAACACGAATGCGATGATGGCAATTATGCTAATTTTCTTCCGCTTAAAATAAGAGCGGTTTTCCTCCGGAGAGTTCGCAAACAGATTTTTCATGGATTTTTGTATGGAGGTGTGCAGGAAGATTTCCCCCGTAAAATTGAGCTTTTTATCACCTTCAGGCTGGTAATCATGAACCGAATTCTTGGAATGATGTACCAAAAACGGAGAGTCTACAGTGCGTACATCAATGCATTCTTCTTAATTTAGGAAACTGGATTAATTCAGGAGTTTACGACCTTAGTGTGATGATGAAACTGGTGTGGAATTGTAAGGTAAATCCCGTATACTTTTTTGCATCTATTCCCGCTAATTTTCGTATGATATTAGCTATGCGTTATTCGTTGTTGTTGATAGGCGTGTTTATCCTTGTTAACGGATTTTCCCAGCATCAGAAATTCGATAGTCTATCGACATTTATTAAAAATTACCAAAGTGATGATACGGTTAAAGTGAATGCATTGAATTCACTTAGCTTACAGTATCAATGGATCGATTACTATCCAGCCTTGGCGAATGCCGATCAGGCTTTGGCGCTTTCGCGGAGATTAAATTACACCAAAGGAATTGCCACCGCTTATAATTTAAAGGGCTTTTGTTATTGGGCATTTGGCGATAATGATCAGGCAATTCAAATGGGGCTTGACGCATCACAGCTTGCAGAAAAAGAAAATTTACCTGTAATCCTTGCGGAAAGTTTTTTGATTTTAGGACGCGCTTATATGGATCAAAATGAAAAGACAAAAGCGCGAGCCTACATAAAGAAAGCTAAAAAAATGGCACAAGACGCCCGCAATTGGGACCAGCTTTCGAGAGCTTATAACCTTGAGGGTGTGATTCAATTTCTAGAGCGGAAGCGCGACAGTGCACTGGTATCCTACACGAACGCGCTTCAAATTGCGCAGGAGCGCAACATAGCGAAGATCAATTTTCCACGCATAATTTCAAATATCGGAGAGTGCTACCTTAGCAAAAATCCTGAAATTGCGTTCACTCATTTTGATCATGCATTAAAGCTCGCCCAGGAAACTGGCAACCGTACGGCTGAAGCTTCTGTCTCCAGTGTGCTTGGTCAGGCGTTTTTAAAAAACGGTGACCTCGTGAAAGCTGAAAATTATTTACAGTCTTCACTTCGGCTAGCCCGAACGTTAGGGTTGCGGAGAGTGGTCAGGTATTGTTATGCTGGTTTGGTAGACCTTCGATTGAAGCAAGGTAAGGCCAACGAAGCTGTGGCGTATCTCAAACGGTACTATGACGTTCGCGACAGTTTATTGAACACTTCCAAAACACGGCAGATTGTTGAAATGGAGGCAAGACATGAGCTTGATAAGAAAGAACAAACCATTAAGCTCCTTGAACAAGAAAAGCAAATTCAGAATATCTGGCAAAATATTTTAATCGCCGTTCTCTTCTTGCTTGTACTCCATTCAATCCTTGGATTTTATTTGCAACGATATCG
>CBQWHS010000343.1:0-5256 GCA_967728665.1 uncultured Chryseosolibacter sp.
CTAAAGAAATTACCTTCGACACCTCCGCGAGAGACAGAATCAAAAAGGGAGTTGATAAATTAGCAGATGCAGTAAAAGTTACACTCGGCCCAAAAGGTCGTAACGTAATCATCGATAAAAAATTCGGTGCTCCTACTGTTACAAAAGACGGTGTGTCTGTTGCAAAAGAAATCGAATTAAAAGATCCAATCGAAAATATGGGTGCTCAGTTAGTGAAGGAAGTTGCTTCCAAAACTGCTGATGCTGCTGGTGATGGTACAACTACTGCTACTGTACTTGCACAATCCATTTTCGCTCACGGTATTAAGAACGTGGCTGCGGGAGCAAACCCAATGGATCTTAAGCGCGGTATTGACAAAGCTGTTCTGGCTGTTGTTGAAAACCTCAGAAAGCAATCCAAAAAAATTAAGGATTCAAATGAAATTGCTCAGGTAGCAACGATCTCTGCGAATAGTGACGAGACTATCGGAAAGATGATCGCTGATGCGATGGACAAAGTTGGTAAGGATGGCGTTATCACTGTGGAAGAAGCAAAAGGTACCGAAACAGAAGTGAAAACTGTTGAAGGTATGCAATTCGACCGCGGTTATTTATCACCATACTTTGTTACCAACACAGAGAAAATGGAAGCGGAATTGGATTCACCTTACATTCTGATCTACGATAAGAAGATCAGCAGCATGAAAGAATTGCTTCCAATCCTTGAGCAATCTGCACAAACCGGTAAACCACTTTTGATTATCTCCGAAGAAGTTGAAGGTGAAGCTTTGGCTACATTGGTAGTGAATAAAATCCGTGGCGCACTTCGTGTAGCCGCTGTAAAAGCTCCTGGTTTCGGTGACAGAAGGAAAGCAATGTTGGAAGACATCGCAATCTTAACGGGTGGACAAGTGATTAGCGAAGAGCGTGGTTTCAAACTTGAAAACGCTACGTTGGATATGCTTGGCCGTGCTGAAAAAATCAACATCGATAAGGACAACACTACGATCGTGAACGGTGCTGGCAAGAAAGCCGATATCCAAGGTCGTGTTGGTCAAATCAGGGCTCAAATCGAAACAACAACTTCTGATTACGATAAAGAAAAATTGCAAGAGCGTTTGGCAAAATTGTCTGGCGGAGTTGCAATCCTCTACATCGGTGCTGCTACTGAAGTTGAAATGAAAGAAAAGAAAGATCGCGTTGATGATGCATTGCATGCAACACGTGCTGCTGTTCAGGAAGGTATCGTTCCTGGTGGTGGTGTGGCATACATCCGTGCTATTGATGCATTGAAAGATCCTTCTACGTTAAATCTTTCAAACGAAGATCAGGCTACTGGTGTTAATATCGTCAGACTTGCGCTTGAATCTCCATTGAGAACCATTTCTGAGAACGCTGGACAAGAAGGCTCTGTAATTGTGAACAAAGTTCGCGATGGCAAGAAAGACTTCGGATACAACGCTCGTGATAACAAATTCGAAAACTTTTTCGATGCAGGTATTATCGATCCAACGAAAGTTGCTCGCCTTGCATTGGAAAACGCAGCGTCTATCGCAGGACTTCTGTTGACAACTGAAGCAGTTGTATCAGAAATCCCTGAAGAAAAAGATGCACCTTCAATGCCTCCTGGAGGCGGAATGGGTGGAATGATGTAATCGGTTGACATCCTAAAACATAATAGTAAGAGGCTTCATGGAAACATGAGGCCTTTTGTTTTCTTACTCCATTCTGGAAATCTATTCAGTAAATGTTCTCCAACTTCTAACGTATAAAACACAGAAGCGTGGCTCTCTGGAAAAAATTGATGGGCTACAAACGTTTTTGGAAATGGTAACAATTGAGGAACTTTAGTCGACCATCTGGCGCAATCGTTACGCGTGAAATGCTTTACTTAAAATCATTATGAAATTTTCAAGTCCAATTTTTTGCTTCCTGATTGCATCTGCATTTTGTTGTACGAAACCGAGATCTGCCCATGATATTGCGATGGCCGAACATCGAAATACCGCTGTAACGTTTACAACTTCATTGGCAGACACAATTCCCGCAAAGAGTTTGAACCAACTCCATATTGGAAATGTATTGGGAATAAAATATCGTGACTTAGATGGCACGGAAGTTCGGTACTTTAACTATGTCGCTAGTAAAACTGATTTGCTAAGGATAGTGGCGCAGCTTCCATTCATGCTAAACGACTCAAAATCCGATTCACTGTGTCGAAAGGTACCACTGGAAAGCCTTGAACAGTATAAAGTATCACCAGGTGAAATGCAGGCCGTCCCGGAATTCTGGACTTCAAAAAACAATTCAGATATCTACGAATGTATTAAAGGATCACAACGTCATACGTTAATCTTTGATGATAGGTCAAATCGAGTTTATCACCGTGTTGAATACCTGCGAGGCTGAAATTCTACTTCACAACACACAAGTTATTTTTTTGCAAGGCGATACAACATGAACATCATTCCCGCAAAGAAGGCAATGGCCAAAAGTTGATATGCCCCTGCGCCAACCGTGTTGACCATCGAGTGTTCAATGTTCACTGCATCAATAATGCCTGGAGTCAACACTGCCATGATTGCAATGAAGACGCCTGTTAACGCTCCTCCGGCGATCAGCCCCGTGGCGAACAAACTTCCACGACCAAGTTCATCGTCTTCTTTAGCTTCGCCCTTAACCTCTGAACGCCAATCCATAAAACCTTTCAACGCCCCGCCAAGGAAAATCGGTAACGTTGTTGACAATGGAAGGTAAAGTCCAATCGCGAAAGCAAGAGCTTTAATTCCGCAGAGTTCAATCATCACCGCGATAAACACGCCGACCATTACAAACTGCCAATCAAGATTAAAAGACAAAATTCCTTTTGCTAAAGTCGCCATCAACGTTGCCTGAGGCGCAGGATAACGTTCACTGCCAATCGCATGCTCCACTCCTTTTGCGACAAGATCAGGTGTCGGCGTATCTAAAATATAAACAACAACTCCAATCGCCACCGAAGAAACAATTGCTCCGATGAAAAGCGATAATTGCTGATATCGTGGAGTGGCTCCAACAATATAGCCCGTCTTAAGATCTTGTGACGTTCCTCCGGCATTTGCTGCCGCGATACAAATCATTCCGCCAACAACAAGTGCAAGCGGTTCATAAAGTTTACCGGACCATCCCACGCTAGTGAAAATCAAACATGTTCCCATCAGGGTCGCAATTGTCATTCCTGAGATCGGATTGTTACTCGTACCAACAAGCCCAACAATACGACTGGAAACCGTGACAAAGAAAAATCCAAATACCACGATCAGAATACCGATGATGAGTTTTTGGAGAATACTATCACCAGGAATAATATTATCGGGAAGAATGGCCGTGAGCAATACCAATGCAATACTGCCAATGATTACCACATTAAATGTCAGGTCGCGGTCTGTTCTGGAAATACCTGCAGCTGACTTGTCTTTTAATGAGCCGATACTTTCGCGAAACGAGCTGACGATGGTCGGAATAGTTTTCATCAACGTTATAAATCCGCCAGCTGCAACGGCGCCTGCTCCAATCTGCCGGATGTAAGCACGATATAAGGCATCAGCATAATTCGCGAAGGTGTGATTGGTCGGGTCCCAATTTCCGTATCCACCTGGCGTTGTAATGCTGGCCAGGTTACCCAGTTTGACAAGTTGCAGAGCAATGGTGTCCGGAGATATTAATGTCGCCAGTAAAGGATTTAAAGCCCACCAGGCCAACACAGAGCCCGCTACTAATACTCCTGAGATGCGCGGACCTATGATGTATCCTACACCCAGATATTCCGGTGTAATCTCTCCGCGAATTGCAGCTGATGGCCAGAATTTATTTGCCTGACTTGTGACAAAAGACGGAACTTCAGCGATGACGTGAAAAAGTTTCTGCAATAAGGCGTATCCAAACGCTACACCCATTCCGATGAATGCTGTCTGTGCAAATACCCCTCCTTTTTCCCCAGCTTGTAGTACTGATGCGCAAGCAGTTCCTTCCGGATACGGAAGTGTGCCGTGCTCTTTCACAATTAACGACCTTCTTAGCGGAATCATCATCAATGTTCCGAGCATACCACCGAACGCAGCCAAAATTAAAATCGTGAGATAATTGAAGTAAGAATCACCAACGCTAACTCCGTTTTCTCCGGGTGAAAGGAAGAGAAATCCTGGCAGCGTAAATACAACCCCCGCAGCGATAGACTCCCCGGCGGAGCCCGTTGTTTGAATGATATTATTTTCGAGAATGGTTGTTTTCAGAAATTTACGACCGAGCGTTATTGCAATTACAGCGATGGGAATTGATGCAGTGACTGTAAGTCCGGCCTTTAGCGCAAGATAGACAGTGGAACATCCGAACAAGATTCCGAATAATGAACCAAGAATAATTGCTTTCGCTGTAAACTCGGCAATGTTCTGTTCAGGTCCGATATAAGGCTTAAAGACTTTTCCTGCTTCCATAATTAGGCGATGCTGGCGTCAGCTGTTTTTGGCGTTAGAAAAATGTTGTAGAGAATCATTAATACTGTTGAAATAATTCCAATTCCCCCAACGATGAACCACATCGTTGCTGGATCTGTGTGAAGGTAATTCAATCGCAGCCAGTCCGAAACATAGCCTGCCGTGAACGAGCCGATGGCAACAGGCAGAAAAGCAAAACCCATAAAAGTTCCCACTTGATTTTTCGGTGCAAGCGAAGAAACATATTCGTAAAAGCGAGGTGCTTGTGTTGCTTCTCCCAACGCAAAAAAACCAATTCCCACAATTGTCGCTGTGATTGTCAGCGAGAAACCCATGATGATCCAGCAGACACTTGCCACCACGAAACCGATAGACATTGCTGTAATCGGTTTTAATTTACTTACCAGGGCCGTTGCTGGAATTGTCAATACAATTATGCCGATCGCATCAATCGTTTCGAGCAATTCAAATTTTTGAAAGTTAAGTACGTCAGTGCCATAGAACGGAAGCAGAAAATAAATTTGCCAAAACATCAACCAGAACCCCGAGAAAATTACGAGAAATGAGATGAATCTGAAATTAGTGAACACCATCGCCATATCAGAAAAAACCTGGGCAAATGTTCTTACATCCTTTGGTTCAGCAGTTGAAGACACTGGTTCTTTAAAGAAAAGCAAAGCACCGATGCAAAGCGCAAACGATGTGATCGATGACATCATCAGAACATATTCAATGCCCAGGCCTTCGCGCACATAAAGCGCAACAATCGGCCCCAATGCTCCCCCAAGATTTACCAATGAATAAT
>CBQWHS010000344.1:0-5237 GCA_967728665.1 uncultured Chryseosolibacter sp.
ATCGCCATGCAGCCACCGATCAATCCGACACCTATTATTGTTGTTTTCATTTTACGGCTCCCACTTTTTCGCTTTGCGTATGTTCAGAAGATTTCTTTTTAAAAGCTTTAATCCGATTTAACGCTTCCGTTAACATTTCCACAGTGCAGCAAAGAGAAATACGAATGAACCTTCTTCCGGCTTCACCAAAAATGAATCCTGGTGTTATAAATACTTTTGTTCCGTAAAGAATTTCATCAATCCATTTTTCCACATCGCCAACGGCTCCGGGCGCTTTTGCCCAGACGAACAAACCTGATTGTTTCCGGGAATATTGACATCCTAATTCATCCAGAATTTGCTCGGCTACCTTTTTGCGATCAGCATATGTTTTGTTCAACTGCGTGAACCAATCTTTTCCATTTTTCAAGGCTTCTGCCGCAGCATGTTGAAGCCCGAGAAACATCCCGGAGTCCATATTGCTTTTCACTTTCAACACGGCTTCAATGAATTCTTTTTTTCCAGCAACCCAACCCAGTCGCCATCCGGCCATGTTGTGCGATTTCGACAATGAATTCAATTCCAACGCGACTTCCTCAGCACCCTCGATTGACAAAATGCTCATCGGGTTGTCATTCAGGATCATGCTGTACGGATTATCATTGACAATCAGAAATTGATTTTTTCTTGCAAGATCGACGAGTTCTTTCAACTCTTCGCGTGAAGCTGTTCGACCTGTCGGCATGTGCGGAAAATTCACCCACATCACTTTCACTTTTGAGAGGTCGCTTTTCTTTAACGTTTCGATGTCGATACCCCAGTCTAATTCTTCTTTTAAATCGTAGGGTCTCAACTTTGCACCAACCAAGTTTGCAACGGATGAATATGTTGGGTAGCCTGGATTTGGGATCAAAACTTCTTCGCCTTCATTAACAAATGCCATTGCGATGTGCATGATCCCTTCTTTTGATCCCATCAGTGGAAGGATCATCGTTTCTGTATCGAGATTTACGCTGTAAGTATTTTTATAAAAATCGGCAATTGCTTTTCTAAACGCTGGAATTCCTTTGTAATTCTGATAGCCATGATTTGAAGGATTCTTTGCAGATGCAATCAACGCATCAATGGCGCTTGATGAGGGAGCCTGATCCGGACTTCCGATACCAAGGTTAATAACTCTCAGTTCCGGAGAATCGAGACTCCTCACTTCCGCGAGTTTTCTGCTGAAATAATATTCTTCAACACTTGCTATCCGTTTCGCTGTTGTGATCATGATTTGAGTAATTGTTACTAGTTGATACGTTATTTGTTATTCATCCCAACTCAACTTTGAATTTTTGCTTTTTTGTATTCGCCCAATACGTTTAAGTTTTTCACTTGCCTGAGTACCGTGCGCATGGCATCATCGTAATTCTTTCTTTTCTTCCATTCGATATCAATATGAATGGAGTATTCACTGGGCTTTCCAAGAATCGGAATCGACTGGATCTTCGTTAGGTTGATGTTATTGTTTTTGAATGTCATCAACGCTTCCGCTAGACTTCCTACTTCATTAGCCACTTCAAATGACAGTGAAGCCTTATTACTTTCTTCAACTGCGGTTGTCTTTTTTGACAGGACAAGGAAGCGGGTGAAATTCTTTTTGTTTGTTTCTATTCGTTTTTCAAGAATCTGTAATCCAAACTTCTTTGCAGCATGTTCATTTGCTATAGCCGCTGTGTCTTTCATTTTAAGTTCCCGCACTCGTTTAGCCGACAATGCAGTATCATCGCTTTCGCGAACTTGTACGTCCTTCAACGTATGAATAAATTCTGTACACTGGCGTATCGCCATCGGGTGAGATTCAATGCAACGAATGTCTTCTAACTTCACTCCTGGCAGTGCCAATAAGTGCATGTGAATCGGTAAATAAAGTTCTCCAATGATGCTGAAGTGATAGCTCTGCAATAAGAAGTAATTGGGAAGTATACTGCCCGCGATTGAGTTTTCGATTGCCATCACAGCAAAATCTGAAGTGCCATTTTTTAAACTCTCACATAATTCATGAAATGATAAACACTCAACTGTTTCAATGGACTCACTAAAGAAAGTGAAAGCGGCAACCTCATGAAAGCTCGCAGCGATCCCTTGAATAGCGACACGAGTTTTTCTCTTCTTCAAGCTGACAGCCTTTCCGTTGCGCGGTGTGGTCAGAGTTTGTCCGTTGTTTTGTGTTTTCGTTTTCACTTTTTTCTTCTCGATTCTCGTCGAATGTTTATAAAACAAAAAGTCCCGGTTTTGCCGGGACTTCTTTGAGTTCTTTGGTTATTTTTTACAACAACACTCTGCTCTTAAAGTCCCGTCTTGGGTCTAAAAAAGTAGTAGTAAAAGTAAAAGAATGTGTTGTTGATTTTCATTTCTGCCTTCTATCTGCGATAAAGATAAAGGGATTTTGAAGTCACTTGCAAAAATGTTCTAATCTTTCTTCAAGTTTTTTATAAAACTAATGCTTGTTAGCTGTTCTGAGCCCGAGCCATTTCCCATCCGATGATTCCCTTTTTACGCGCTGAATTCCATCGATATTCACCAAGAATTCCATCTTTTCTAATCACCCGATGACATGGAATAAGGTACGCAATGTGATTTGATCCCACAGCTGATCCCACAGCCTGAACTGCTTTCGGATTTTCTACACGCTGGGCAATCTGCTGGTAAGTTGTTACATCTCCACTCGGAATTCTCAGGAGTGCTTCCCAAACCTTCACCTGGAAATTGGTGCCCTTCACAAAGAGGTGGAGTTTCTTATCGGATATATCGGTGAAAATGCGTTCAACAAAAGATTTCGTCAGCGCGAAGTCTTCATGAAACACAGAATTGTGCCAATGAGCTTTCATTTCTTCAATGGCGAATTTCGGTTCTTCATCCATTCCAATAAATGACAGCCAGCAAATTCCTCTTTCAGTAACACCTATCAAGCACAAACCAAAGGGAGTCTGATGAAATGCATATTCAACACGTATGCCCGAGCCTCTCTTTTTGTATTCATCCGGCGTGACGGCCTCAAGTGTTGTAAACAGGTCATACACTCTCGACTGACTCGACAGCCCGGCCATCTCGGCAGCTTCAACGATATTGCGTGAGTGTTCGAGTTTTGTTTTCAGAAAATCAACAGTGAGAAATTGCAGAAAGCGTTTCGGACTTATCCCCGCCCATTCGGTGAAGAGTCGCTGAAAATGAAATGGACTCAAATGAACTTTTTCGGCCACTTCTTCGAGTTCTGGCTGCCGCTGGAAATTTTTTTCCAGGTATTGAATTGCCTGTTCAATACGCTGATAATTGATATCGTGTGACAATGATTTCAAAACCATACAAATTTAATTTAAATGATGATCAAAGTTCATTTTTGGTTGGCAGTGATTCAACCTGTTTCTTGCTGACCATACTTTCTTTGACACGAAGAACATAATGAATATTTGCAACAGAAGTACTTGTAGTGAAAGGCATCGATCATTCTATGCACTTTTTCTGCGATCTCCTGCGGTTGAACTGCATTTGCATTTCATTGCGTTCTTTGAATTTATTTTGCGCTTAAACTGCATTTGCCTTCCTCACTTCCCATCATGAAAAATTATTCCTACAGCGAATCGCTTACCCGATTTTACTTCGCTAACTCCATGTTTCATTTTTGCTCGGTAATATCCCTTAGTCCCCAGGACGGGTCTAAAGTTCGTGGTAAAGATTACTGCGTCTCCCTGATCTGGGGCTACAACTTCTGCCTTTGATTGGGCCCGTGGTAACTGTTCAACGAAAACTAACTCACCTCCTTCATGATCCTTTCCTTTTTGAGTGAGCACAGCGACAATTTGAAATGGAAAATAAATCTCGCCGTACAAGTCCTGATGCAAGGTGTTGAAACCGGTTGGCTCATATTTTAGAATCAGCGGTGTTGGTCTATGTTGATCATGACGATGGCATTCGTCTAAAAACGCTGAATGTTGTGTTGGATACTGAATTCCGATTTTTAAGTTTGACATCCACTCATTTGCAATCCGCGAAAGCGGCTCATAGAATTTTTCGCGTAATGATTGAATTACAGTGGGAAGCGGATAAGAAAAATATTTGTATTCCCCACGACCAAACCGATAACGTTGCATGTTAATTACACTGCGGAACAGTGCCGCATCGTTATATAAAGATTGCAGATGA
Source organism: uncultured Chryseosolibacter sp. (assembly GCA_967728665.1). Taxonomy (GTDB): domain Bacteria; phylum Bacteroidota; class Bacteroidia; order Cytophagales; family Cyclobacteriaceae; genus Chryseosolibacter. The sequence goes on from CBQWHS010000344.1 coordinate 4,165, forward strand.
ATGCATTCGTCAGGCGACAATAAATTTTTAATTATTGCGAATCCTTTTTCATTTAAGTCTTTTTGAATATGCAGCCAATCCATCATAGTTAAATTTTGATGCAAACTTGGATGATTGATTCCCATTCGAGAACCCGATTCTTGCGCAGTTTATGAACGGAGTTGCACGCCACTGGAACGACCGTAACTTTGTGTTATGTCGAAAATTTTTCTGTCGGTTCCAAAGGAATTCAGTTACGAAATGAATCTTCAGTTTTTGGAGCGGTCGCCACGCGAATTATTACACCGGGTCGAAAACAAATCTGTAAGCAAGTTGCTTAAATATGAAAGTGAAAAAATTCTTTTCTCGATCGAAGAAGGAGATGAAAAATTGGTGATTCGGTTCTTGAACGGAACGCCATCCCCGAAAGGAAAAAATGCGGTTCGTCAATATGTTATCGAATGGTTTGATTTGGAAAACGATATCAGCGCATTTTATGATATGGCGTCAAAAGACAAATTGCTTAAAGATTTAGTTAAAAAATTTTACGGTTATCGGATCATTGGTCAGCCGGATTTATTTGAATCGCTTGTATGGGCTGTACTCGGCCAACAAATAAACCTTCAATTTGCATATACACTGAAACAACGTTTTGTTGAAAAATTTGGTGAACGATTGCGATGGCATGACACGGATTACTTTCTCTTTCCAACACCGAAAATGGTTTCTCAATTGAATGATGATGCATTACTGCCGCTTCAATTCTCACGGCAGAAAAGTAAGTACTCTGTGATTATAGGAGAGGCGTTTGCATCGGGTGAAGTGTCTAAAGAGAAACTTCGCGGACTTCCATTAGAAGAGGCGAAAGCGATGTTGATGAAAATAAAAGGTGTTGGCAATTGGACCGCCAATTATGCATTGATGAAAACATTTCGGTATAAAGACGCATTTCCGTTAGAAGATGCTGGTGTTCACAATGCCATTAAAAATCTCAGGAAGATGGATCGCAAGCCAACATTGGAGGAAGTGAAACGTCTTTTCAAAAAGTACAAAGGATGGGAAGCCTACGCGACACTGTATTTGTGGAAGAGTTT
>CBQWHS010000345.1:0-5221 GCA_967728665.1 uncultured Chryseosolibacter sp.
CAAAAACGAAAGCCATAATATTTTCGTCACCATGCAATCCTACAGGAAGTGTTTTCTCGAAAACAGAACTTGAGGCTATCGCAAAAGTTGTCGTGAAGCATAATATCATCGCAATAGCGGATGAAATTTACGAGCACATAAATTTTACAGGTGAACAGGTGAGTCTAGCTTCCTTCCCCGGCATGTTTGAAAGGACAATCACGGTTAATGGTTTTGCAAAAGGTTTCGCAATGACTGGCTGGCGTGTCGGGTATATTGCAGCTCCGAAATGGATAGCGGATGGTTGCAACAAAGTTCAGGGACAAGTCACTTCGGCAAATTGTTCAATCGCTCAACGTGCTGCTCTTGCTGCAATCACTGGCGACATCGAGCCGACAAATAAAATGGTTGCAGAGTATCGCAAGAGGCGCGACATCGTTTACAATCTGCTGAAAGATATTCCCGGCATTAAATGCAATTATCCACAGGGCGCATTTTATTTCTTCCCTGATGTAAGCTCATATTTTGGTAAATCGGATGGCACGAGAACCATTCGCAATTCTGACGACTTCTCCATGTTTATGCTCGAGGCAGCGCATGTATCAATGGTACCTGGCGGAGCTTTTGGAGATGAGAATTGTGTACGTCTTTCCTATGCCGCATCTGAAAAGGATCTGCGTGAAGCAATGAAGAGAATCAGAGAAGCTTTGGCGACAATGAAATAGATAAACTCATTGTTCGGAGTAAGCTTCGAATTGTTTTTTGAGCGGAGCGAGTTTTTCAAGGTCTTCGACAATCTTGCTGTCCAGCGGTGTTTCTTTAATGACGTTGTAGTTATCCCAGAACGATTTGTTGTACGGCTGGTCCTGGTACTGCAGACTATAATTGCGCATTTTCTCCGTGCTGGTAATTCGGTCGTTTGAGTTCGTGTGAACCTTGTTGATGAGCAACTGTTGAAATAGTTCCGTTTCAAATTTCAACTCATTTGTCTTCACATCATACCAGTTCACCTTCGATGTGACAGTGAAAAAACTGGGATACATTTTCCCATTGTACTTTTTGAAGTCGAGGCTCTTCTTCAACGCCACATACTTGCTTACCAAATTGCGTTTTTTACTGAGATAGCCGTCCCCAAATTCTTCAACCTCAAGATGAATGATTGAGTATTGATCTTTTTCAATAAAAATTTTAACTGTTCTCTCATTGTTAAAAGTTAAAACATAGACATCACGATCATCGAATGAAGAATTTTTCTCGCGCTTTACTTTGCTATAATACTCTTCCTCTATAGCAATTTTGCGGTAACGCACATCATTGTGAAGCAACAAGTCTTCTAACAAATTTATCTGATCAAAGTAATTGGTAAACTTGCTATCATAGCCAAGGCTCTTTCGCACTTCCAATAACTTAACCCGTTCACGCAGCTTAAATTTGTTTCTTGGCTCAGCATAGTTCTCGTCAAAAATTTTAACCGCGGCCTCTAACAACGAAATATAAGTTCCTCCGACTTTCTTTACATCGCGATAAAATCCTTCCAACATAAAAGGCTCCATCGGATAATTATTCTCAATTCGATTTAATGCAATACCCAAAATATCCTCACCGGTAAGCGTGTCGGATACTATGACCTCTTCAAGTTCAATGGCCGATTTTTGGAGAAAAATTATTTGTTGAGATTGTTCAAGCAGTGTCCATACTGGCGCTTCGAAATTTTTATATCCCATCATGGAAATAACGAGAATGTCATTGCGTAATTCGGGAGGAAAATGAAAATCGAATTCTCCTTGTGCATTTGAAATCGTCCCGATCGGAACGCCTTTGATTCCCACTGATGCGAAACCAAGCATCTCTTTGGTTTCAGCATCCTGGATTTTTGCCGAAATGGTTAAATTTTGCGACCATCCGGCCACAGAAATAAAAACAAACAGCAGAAAAAGGAGTTTTTTAGCCATTATTCAGGGTCGAATATCCTTAATACCAGCAGTTCGTCAAATGTAATGTAGGATTATCTACTATTTTGAATATTTAACGCTGATTAATCGTAGTCAGGCCGTTTTATTTTCCATTGCGTAACTTTATTATCAATTTCACAGCCTTGAAATTTATTGATAACATACCCAGAATCTGGAAGAGGGCTTACCTGCTCCTTTGTTTCTGGTATGCGATAAATTATGCAGTCGGAACATTTCTAGAGTGGAAACTCGAAACTCCCAACACCTATATTTTTTGGATTGGGCTTTATTTATTTGAAGCACTTTGCATCCTGACTGTTGCCATCTTTTTTTACTGCAACCTGCTGTTTAGGTATAATATTTATATACAGGTAGCGGGCCATGCGATTGGCGTGATGGTATATTTTATACTGATGGGCTCGCTGTCATATTACCTCGAAGATTATGTTGAGGGTTTTGTCTATTTCGAAAATTGGAAAGACCATATTATACAATTGCTGAAGTGGGAAGGACTTCATTTTCACGACCAGTATATAATTACTATTGCCGTGTATTATGTTATCCGTTACTTCGACGGACAACAAAAACAGGAATTTGAAAAGAGTGAGCTCAATATCAAAAACCGAGAGATGCAAATTTCGTTGCTCAAGTCGCAAATCAACCCGCATTTTCTTTTCAACACACTCAACTCCATCAATACACTTATCGGTTCAAGTAAAGAACAAGCCAGACGCGTGATCACACAGCTCTCTGATATTTTTCGTTATGCGCTTGATTCACACGGAGACCAAATGGTACGTTTAATTCACGAGCTTGATTTTATCGACAACTATATTCGCATTCAACAGGTCCGCTTTGGCGAACGATTGAAATTCGTAAAGCAAGTAGATTTTTCATGTCTTGGCGTACAAATTCCTCCTATGATTTTGCAACCATTGGTTGAGAACTCAGTTAAGTATGGTATTGCTCCCAAGGACGAAGGCGGTACAATTATCCTCACCATCAAACGTTTCAACAACATGATCTTTTTTGAAGTGAAGGATGATGGCCTTGGATCGAACGCGAAGAAAGTAATGGACGGAAGTTCCGGTGGTGTTGGATTAAAAAATACAGACCAGCGATTAAAAAGCATTTTTGGTGCTGGATCGGGTTTGCGGATCCGCTCGAATGAATGGGGCTATTCAGTCAGCTTCTTCATTCCGTTTGAAGCGCAGGAAAATTCCCGCGAGCACGAAGAAGAAGGTGAAGAGCTCGACAAGGCTGTTTAATTTCACTGAATCAATTTTGAATTATTTTATACTTTAATAAACACCAATCCAAATGAATATTACCTGTGTTATTGTCGATGACGAAAAATTAGCCCGTGATCTACTGACAGAATACCTGCAACAAATGCCCAACATCCAAATTCTGGGAGAAGCTACAAAGGGCAAAGAGGCTATTGAAGTCATTGATAAACTTAAGCCTGATCTTGTATTTCTCGATGTACAAATGCCTGGCATGACTGGTTTTGACGTGCTGGATGAAATTACTCATGACCCTTATGTAATTTTCTGCACGGCCTATGATCAATACGCCATTCGTGCGTTTGAGAAAAACGCTGTTGATTATTTACTTAAGCCTCTCGACCAGGAGCGTTTTAGAGTTGCAATTGAGCGTGCGATTAATCGAATGAAACTCGAACAAAATAATGTGGGCGAACTGCTTCGCAGCATTAAGACTGATAATAAATCTTCTTATGATTCACACATTTTTGTTCAGAAGTCAGAAAAACTATTGAATCTGCCCGTGGATGAAATTGTATACCTCGAAGCCTCCGGCGATTATACAATCCTGACAACCAAGAATGATCAGTTTGTCAGCTCTTCAGGGATTGGAAAACTCGAGGAAATTTTAAACCCAGAACTTTTCATCCGCGTTCACAGAAGCACGATCATCAACATCAATTCATTAAAAGAAATTGAAAAACATTTCAATGGAGGAATGGTGGTGAAAATGCAGAATGGAAAAAGTTTTCCCGTGAGCCGCACCTATGCGAAATTGATTCGAAGGAAGGTAGTCTAAGGTTTTAAAGAGGGCCCTTTCTGAGAGGCTTTCCTGTTTCAGGGAGAGCCTTTTTTATTTTTTCCGAGTGAGATCAAACTTGTAACGCAGCCTCATTTTTTCTTTTTTCGCGGCAGCATTCTTTTTCGATGGCGACCAGGCAGGACCTTTTTTTACCACGCGAATAACTTCTTCATCGCATCCATAACCAATCCCTTTCAACACTTTGAAATCTTTGAGTTGTCCATCGATGTCGACAGAAAATTCGATCGTAACTTTTCCTTCGACTTTATTTTCAATCGCTTGCACGGGATACTGAATTTGCGTTTCAAGATATTGTTTGAAAGCTTTTCTCCCGCCTGATGGTTGCGCCATTTCGAACGTGTCAAATTCTGGCGAATCATTGGTTGCTGCATACCCGGCGACAACAACTTCACTCAATTGAGAAGTGTCATTTACCATCTCGACTGTAATTGGTTTATAAACGGATGCGCGCATCTCCGTCGATTGCAATCCGATAAACGAAAACACCAGTGTTTCAACTTCGTTTGGAAGAATGATCTGGTAATTACCATCTGAATCAGTCACTGTCCCAACACTTGTTCCTTTAATAACAACATTTACACCGGGCAGCCCTGTTTTATCATCATTAGAAATCACCCGGCCACTAGCAATTCTGTTTGGTGCAATAGCTTTCGCTGCTGACATTGGTTCTACTGCACTTCTTTTTGACGCTGCAGTTCGCAATCGGCTCTTGCTTTCAGTTTCTTCTTTGGCTGCAGCAAGATCTGCCTTTGCAAATTTCTCATCTGAGTCATCAGCGGGTACAGATTTTTCAGCCACCACTTCTTGTGGTTGATTTGCACTGGCAATCGGCTCAGTGCCTTGTGCGTCTGCCTGCCTTTGCACCTCACTGGCACCGCTAGAATTATCGGCGGTGCTGGGATTGTCTTTTGGTTTCGCGATTTGTTTGTCTTTATTTTTTCTCTGCCCCTTGGCAGCGATCAATGGTTTTGACTCCGACGGACTGATAACCGAATCTGTTTGTACAGCGTTCTTTTTTTCTTCATTCACGGGTGCCGGACTCTCTTTTTTCTGCGCGAGCAAATCTCTCTTTTTATCGGCGTTAATGATGCTGATGATGTAAACGCTGGACAGTGCCAGGATGATTAACCCTGCTGCAATTCCGATCGACCAATTCCACATCGAAATCATCTTCGGCTTGCGCAATGCGGTGCGCTGCCTCA
>CBQWHS010000346.1:0-5217 GCA_967728665.1 uncultured Chryseosolibacter sp.
AGTAGTGCGTGTATAACAATGATGCTGTAAAAATTGAATACCAGAAAAATTCGATCCATTTATGTGATTTATAGGCTCTGATGAAGAATAAATAAGAGAGAGAAGTTAGAAAAAAGGTCATCGAGTAAAAACGCAATTCCTGGGAGTAATCAATCAGAAAAAAGTTTAAGGCTGTTAAAAGAGCTCCAAACAGCCCTGCTTTTTCATTCGCAAGCTCCTTGACAAGTAGATACATTGACGGGATAGAGAGAATACCAACAATTGCACAGGCAGCTCGGCCTATGACTTCATTATATCCAAAAATTTGAAATACAAGATGCAAGTAGAAAAAGAAAAAAGGAGGCTGATCGATTTTAGAATGCTCTATGATATCATCAGCTGAATTGCGTGGATCTGTTGGAATAATTGAGTGGAGTTCATCATACCAAAGACTTTGTAAGTCAATTTTGTATAACCTAAGAAATGTTCCGAGCACAATTATGCACAATAGCCACCAATACACTTTAACGTTGTTGAGATGGCCGTCTTTTTCTAACGATGTCATAATGGTGCAGCAGGCCGCTTTTGTTTTGAAGGAAAGTTTATTTCAAATTTCCACAATAATTTAACAAAAGTTAAATTCTGTATTAGACAGACATCTCATTTCATATTTCGTGTTCCTCTTCACGACTGGTTGTCACTCAAAAAATCAGCGACGAGTCTGATAATTGTGTATATATTTTTTTGCCTTACGCTTACTAAACGCATCGACGATGTTGTTAAGTTGGCAATAGTCTTTTTTCTCGACCCTGAATATTGTTTTCTTTAAGAAGTCAATCCAGTTTCATTAACGCAGACGGCGGACTGCAATTTAGATGTTATTGTTTCGATAGCGTCAGACGGCAAATTAATATAGAGTGGCAGCCTTATAAGGCATTCAGCAAAATGATCTGCATTTGTTAGTCTAGGACGTTCGTCACTCGTCCTGAAAAACATCGGACTTCTGTGCAAAGACAAGTAGTGGAATATCGCCTGAATTCCATTGCTGTGTAAATATTGAATTATTGAATCGCGGTGTTCGAGCGACTTCGCAAGCACATAGAAAATATGCGCATTGTTGGAAGCATAACTATCAATAAATGGCAGTTCTATCATCGATCCTACCTTATTATCACATGCCTGATAATATCGATTCCAAATTCCTAACCTAGACGCTTGAATAAAATCGATTTTTTCCAGTTGCGCCAGCAAAAAAGCCGCAGTAATCTCTGAAGGTAAAAACGATGATCCAATATCAACCCACTCATATTTCCGTACCGCTCCTCTAGAAAATGCTGCACGATTAGTACCCTTTTCCCAAATGATCTCAGAGCGCTCCAAAAATCGATCATCATTGACAACAAGCATGCCCCCTTCTCCTGAAATAATATTTTTCGTTTCATGGAAAGAGAATGCCGCCAGATGGCCAATTCCTCCGAGAGGTTTGCCTTTATAAAATGATTCGATTGCCTGCGCTGCATCTTCAATAACAAAAATATTATGGGCACTAGCCATTTCCATTATTGGATCCATATCACACGCAACACCTGCGTAGTGAACAACAACAATGGCTTTAGTTTTTTTTGTGATGAGTTTCCTGACATGATCAACATCTATATTTGGATTTCTTTCATTGCTGTCAGCAAAAACAATCTTCGCTCCCCTTAATAAAAATGCGTTTGCAGTTGAGACAAAAGTATAAGAGGGAATTATCACTTCGTCACCCGCCTTGATGTCAATCAGCAACGCTGCCATCTCAAGCGCTGCTGTCGCTGAGTGTGTAAGCAGACATTTCTTGAAGCCATAACGTTTTTCGAAAAATTCGTGGCAGCGCTTTGTAAAGTAACCATTACCTGAAAGCTTCTCGATCTTGATAGCCTCCTGGATATATTCGAATTCTTTACCCGTGATATAGGGTTTATTAAAACCGATCATCTCTTACTTTCTGACGATAATGGTGAAGTCATATTGGTCATAATCGTGCAAAAGGGCGACATTTTTAGAGAACGTCCTTTTACAATAGTCAAACATAAAGAGAGGATCGGCATAATATAGATAATTCTGCATAAACTCTTTGTCAGAATATTTGGTGAGTAAGTTAAACGAAAACCCTCGAATACTCTTTTCGTTCATCGCATTCAGGGTTGTAAGAATATTGTGAAGCCAGTCTGCTTCGGACACATCATACTTTACATTAAATATACCACTGCAAATACTGTAGTCGGCAATTTCCATTTCGGATGGAGACTGAATCATCTTTAAAATGACATTGTCGTGATTTGCCAGCTTTGATTTCGCTGAATCAATCATCTCCTGCAAAATGTCATAACCGTTGTAGCGAGCTGCCTTCAAATGATTAGTCATCAGAAAAGAAAACAATTTCCCCGTGCCGCAGCCAAGATCATTAATTGAAAACCCATTCTGTTGATCAATTACTTTTAGCAATTGAATGAACCGGATTTCCTGTGCTGCATCATTCTTCCATCCAACACCCTGCGATGAATCCCCATGACCCTTTAGGTGATCTGTATAGAACCGTGTAATGCTCTCGCTTTTGTAAACGGGATTATCGGGTGTGGACATTTTTGATAATTGTAAGAGGCCGGTTCTTAATTTCTAAAAACATTTTAGATAAATAGATTCCAAAAATTCCGAGCATCAACAGGATTAGCCCTCCTATCAGCCATACACTGGCGAGAATACTTGCCCATCCCTCAACATCAACCTCAAGAAAATATTTTTTATAGACAATGACTGCAACATTGATTAGTGCAACAATAAAGCAGACGAGCCCGAAAAAGAAAGTGAGATAAAGAGGACGATGGCTGAAAGAAGTAATGACGTCTACGGTTCGACGAATTTTTTTTCGTAAAGTATAAGTGCTTTCACCACGGGAGCCTTTAGTTGCAAGCACACCTGCCTGTCTAAATCCAGCAAGAACAAAGACACCCCATAGGTCAAGTTCCTTTTCACCAAATTTTTTAATCGCTTCCACATATGAGCGGCTCATCACTCGGGCCGTTAACGTATTGGAAGGATACTCAACCGATGACAATAGCGACATCATTTTATAAAAGAGCTTCCCACTATACCGTTCGAACCATCCACCTTTTCGTTTGATCTGAACTCCATATGCAACGTCCAACGTTGGATCAGCTTGAAGTTTATTCCAAAGAGATTTAAGCAATCCAGGATCTTCTTCAAGATCACAATCAATAAGGAAAACATACTCTCCTGTGCTTTGTTGAAGGCCCGTCATAATAGCTCGCTGGTGACCAAAATTTTTTGACAACTCAACAACTTTAATTTTTGAATCGGTTGATTGCAGTTCTATTGCCACTTGCAAAGAATCATCTGGAGAGCCATCATCAACAAAAATGAGCTCATATTCAAAACCTAATTCACGAACTGCGGCCACGACCTTCACATAAAACTCATGTAGAAAGCTTCGAGAATAGTACATCGTTGTTACAACACTCAATTTCATGCCGTTCCGATTTTCATAAATTTAGTGGCGTTAGATCCTTCGTTGAAAATCAAATCGAGTATACTTACAAAATGGTTAAAGGGCGGATGCATCTGGGAGTATTCAGTATAGCCTGAATAGTCCATCCATTCAACCGTTATTCCAGCAGATGTAAAAAATTCCTCTCTCAAATAATTCTTAGCAGCAGGACCCGACAAATACTTAACTGCCCCGGCCTGCTGACATATTGAGACTAGCTTTTCAGTCGGGTCGCCTGACATCGTATAATCTTTAGAGTTGGATATTTTAGTTTTTATACTGAGTAAATCGCAGATTAATGTAATCAGAAATAGATTTATTTCACTTAGTAAGGTAAGTTTTGTATTTAAATAGAATTCTTCAAATCGAGGTGCAAATTCTTTAAAATGAGCAGCTCGGCTATAATTCACTTTTATCGTTTGCCAATTTTTCACCGCCCATTTATCATTGCTAATCCGTGTCTCCGAAATCTTCTGTTGTAAACCTTTTTGAAAGACTGGTATCGTCATCCACTGCACTCCCGTTGGGGTTTTAATTTTGTTTCGATTACGCCAGTCATTTTTTGTGTATTGGACTTCGTCATAGATGATAAATTCATCCACCGAGCCAATAATGTCAAAATACCCTTTCCAGGGAATGTAGTTCGACTGAAGGATGGCTACTTTTTTAACGTTCAATGGCGGCTGGTTTAGGAGGTCAAAAATAAAGAATTACCCCATTACCTGACATGACAATTCGCCTTCCACCTTTACTTATTAATAGTTAAGTTTGCGGTTGCACCATGGAAAATAAAATTGAATCGCTTCTAAGCGAAGTCTCAAATTTCACCGCACGCTCGAAGCAGGAACTGGAAAACTTCAGGCTAAAATTCATTAGCAAGAAAGGGGCATTAGGCGAGCTCTTTGAGGAGCTTAAACAAATCCCGGTTGAACAGAAGAAGCAAGCTGGAAAAATTCTGAATGAACTGAAGCAAAAGGCCGAGGCCAAATTTTCAGAGTTGTCGGAAGCCCTTCAATCTGAGGGTGATTCGAACATTGACATTGATCTTACCTTGCCACCGGTCCCTAATGCCGTCGGTAATCTGCACCCGCTGCTCTTGACCCGTTATCGCATCATTGAAATATTTGAAAGGCTGGGGTTCAACGTAGCAGATGGACCGGAGATTGAAGATGATTGGCATAATTTCTCTGCATTGAATTTTCCCCCTAATCACCCTGCACGAGAAATGCAGGACACTTTTTTTGTCGAAAAGTCAAATGCCGAAGGTGGCGATGTCTTGTTAAGAACCCATACGTCAAATGTTCAAATACGGTTATTAGAAAAACAGAAGCCGCCCGTTCGCGCTATTATGCCTGGACGTGTTTATCGCAATGAAGCCATCTCAGCTCGGGCACATTGCTTCTTCCATCAAATTGAAGGTTTATATGTTGACCGCAATGTCAGTTTTGCAGACCTCAAACAAACGCTTTATCATTTTGCAAAAGAGATGTATGGAAAGGATATTAAACTGAGGCTTCGACCTTCATTTTTTCCATTTACTGAACCCAGCGCTGAGATCGATGTCACTTGCCTTATTTGCAAAGGCGCAGGCTGTGTTGTATGCAAAAAAAGCGGTTGGGTGGAAATTGCTGGTGCTGGCATGGTTCATCCCAATGTATTAAAAAACTGCGGAGTTGATCCTGAGGAATTCACCG
>CBQWHS010000347.1:0-5216 GCA_967728665.1 uncultured Chryseosolibacter sp.
CCATCAGGAACATTCCGGTAAGGAGTATTTGTGCCGCCCAAAGACTTACATTCCATACTTTTGATTTTTTACCATTTTTTGTTGTCATAACTGTATATGTTTTTCTTTATAACAACAAAACTCCTTAATTTTGATTACCAAAAGTAAGCACTTTACTAAAGGTAAGTAGTTACCTTTTGGTAAGTGTAAAAGAATAATATGGCAAAAGAAAAGATCGGCGAGAGTGAATGCCAGGCACAACTCGGCGCAATCGGCGATGCGCTTTATGCGATTGGCGGCAAATGGAAACTGCGGATCATCATCGCACTCATGCATGGCAAAAGTCGCTTCAATGAACTGCAGCGGACCATTGATAGTATTTCATCAAAAATGCTTGCTGCAGAACTGAAAGAGCTGGAATTAAATGGCTTTGTAAAAAGGCGTGTTTACACGGAGACGCCGATTGTGATTGAATATGAGCTGACTGACTACGCGATAACCGTTCAGCCTGTGCTCAACGCGCTAGCTGAATGGGGAGCGATGCATAGAAGAAAAATCAGGCAAGCGATGAAACAAGAGTTTGAGGCGAGTAAGAAATAGTGATTCCATTTGTCTAACTACAGCTGCCTTCGAGGTGGAAACAATAATGCACGCATCATCAACACTTCAAGCTTAACTCCACTCGCCACAAACTCATGAAAGCTTATTCCTGGGGGCACATTATGCATCGGGAAGTAGCTCTTCCATTTAAATGTAAACTTACTTAGAGATCCTGTTAAATTCCCACCCGCCTATTGTTGTTCGCGTTCGGTCACATTTGTTCGAAAATCATCTTTACAAACATATCCCTATCTCGGGAAAGCCCATTTTCGCTTTGGTCCGTTTATTGAACTCTTTGGAAAAATCTCAACGATGAGCCCAGGCCTTAGATTGTTCAAAAGGATAATGTTTCGAAACACTGAAGCTTACCTGCTGAAATTCGCAGCGCTCGGCATTGCACTGGCAACGTCCATTGTTATAACACTTTTTTCTCTAAATGAATTTGGCTATGACCAATTTCATGAAAATGCTCACTATGTATTTCGTGTAATTGAAAAGAACCTGGATGAGAATTATAGTGGAAACAGGTTGTCGTCAAAGATCGACAACGAGTTTATCAATGCTGTAGCAAAACAACGCAGCGACTCGCTTATCATTTCGAGAGTAAAGATTTTAGAGCGTGTAAGCATGATTGCTAATGGTGCAGTTGTTTCCGATCAAAAGTTACACGCTATTGACCCAACTATCGATCAAATATTTTCGCTTGAACTCATCGATGGAAATATTACAACGTTTAAGACTCAAACCAACGCCAACATCATCGTATCATCGGAGTTTGCAGAAAAACACTTTGGCAAAACAAAGGTTGCAGGAGAAAAATTGAAATTATACACCTTCGGTGATACCGTTCGTGTTTTAATTGCAGCGGTATTTAGATCGTTCCCTAAAAACAGTCATGAGAAGTTTGACCTACTCATAAACTTCAACAGGCATGCTATTGAGCAATTGAATTTCAATCCAAATGAAACAGGTGTGTATGGAAGAACACTCGGAAAGAAAACAGATCAATTCACATTTCCAGACAAAGGAAGTACACGCTATAGTCTGCAACCTATCACAGAAATCTATTTTGGGCCTCGTGTACTTGGAGAAGCCTCTAATCATGGGGACCGCTACAGTATCATTATCGTTATCTGTATAACTGCTCTGATCTTTTTTCTAGCAATGACCACGTTTATTAATTTAACCACAATAACCCTGCCTTATCGTGCAAAAGAGCTTGCAGTGAAAAAGCTTGCCGGCATGACGAGAGAATCGCTGGTGTTCGAATTTATCAAAGAGTCATGTACCATCGTTGGCATATCTCTTCTAATAAGCATGGTTATTCTGCTGAGTGCCGAACCTTTTGTCAAATCGATTTTGGGCTTTAGCGTCATGCAGATGATCACGCATTTTGACGTGACGTTTATCCTGATAGTAGCGGCACTGTTCACAGTGCTGATGGTCTCCCCGATTTTTATGACGATCAGGTTTGTTGAAGCCACACCGACTCGCTTGTTAAGCACTGATACGATCACATTTCCAGCGCTGAAGCGTTATACCACCTTTGTTCAATTAGGAATTAGTATTTTTCTCATTATAGCTTCCATGGTAGTAAGAAGACAGATCAATTACTCGCTCGTCAAAGAGCCGGGACAGAATCATGATCAGATCGTATTCCTTAATTCACCATCAGGGATTACAAACGCGGGGGTCAATAATTTGCGCAATGGCTGGCGAAAAAACAATCCAAACATACTTGACGTGATGGCAGTCTCGCAATTACCTGATCGCGTCTCCAGCCGAGTGGTCAATTCAGAGTTTTATCAACTGTCCGTCGACTTGGGTTATCGTGACTTCTTCAACCTTGACATGGCCGAGGGACATTGGTTTGGACCAAACTCAGGTGATTCGGCCATTGTAATAAACGAAACTGCAAAAGAACATTTCTCTGGACAACACGAACCCGTGCTCGGTGTGATTACCGATGTTAATGGTCTTTTCAATCGAGCTGAAAAGCCGACAATACTCAAGCTTGGAAATGACTATGGATATCAATGGCTATGTGTGCGTGTTCTTGAGGTCGACATCAGGAGAACCGTGCAGAGACTCTCTGAACAATTTTCAACTTCTTCGGAAAAGGCTGAGGTTCGGTATCTGAGTGATTACTTCAGAATATGGCTCGATTACCAGGATCAGCTCAACAAACTTTCAAGCATCTTAGCAATCATCGCGGCAGTAATGTCGTGCTGTAGTATTTATGCTCTCAGCATCAGTGTCGTCCGCGACAAATTAAAACAGATAGCCTTGCATAGACTTTTTGGCGCATCAACATTAAACATCGCAATTCTTCTTATGATGGATTTTTTACGACAGCTAGCCATTGCACTGCTGGTATTCCTGCCGTTTTCTTATATTGTACTGAATGAACTGCTACGAACGTTCACCTATTCGACAAAGTTCTCTTTGCTTGATCCGATATATCCTTTTGCTTACTGTGTAATTGTCATTATCGCAATATGCACTATCCAGGCATGGAACCTGAAACGAACAAATTCAATAACAGCTTTGAAGGGATAAAGGATGTGTCGTATCAAAACGATATTTGTTTAGTAATAGAACGGCTCTTAACTTTTCACTTCAACACTTCACGCGTAACTCCACTCGCCACAAACTCATGAAAGCTTATTCCCTTGTCATCGCGCTTCTGGCTGGATTTAGCTTCACAACATGCACTCAGAAAAAACAGACATCTATCAAGACAAAAATCATTGAAGTAAGTAGCCTAAACGACGTAAGTAAATTGGACCTCAATTTTTGCGATTCGTTCTCATTAGAAATTACCGGGCTCTATCCTACTTTGGATTCACTACCATCAGTGACCAACGATAGTACTTTAGTGAAGCAATTGTTGATTGACAAAGGATTTAAACAGGTCGATGTGGGTTGGGGCAACTGGACAAAAGGACCAAGATCCCTGTATCTCAAATTCAATAAAGGTGACTGTACCTGCGAGACGTTCAAGAAGTATTACTACAACAAGAAGATGGAAGACGGATATTTTGATTTGCGAATTGCAGAAAGAATAATTTGCAATTCAGATGACGTGATGGATGAATAGTTACTGGACACGAGGCACCTTGCTCCGACTTCAAACTCCTCACTGAGTTAGCAATCGCAGCGTAGATCGAAGATGGTTCAAAACTTTTTCCAAGCGCTAGTAACTTCCAATCAACGCCACGCAGCCTTTGAACGAAAAAAACTTCTTTACGCCACGCCCAAAATTCTAGAAACTAGATGTAGCGGTTTTCGAATGAAAGTCCAGCACCGCCATCCTTACTCCAAAAGAAATTTCATGAGTGGTGAACGCTGGCCCTACCGATTTGCCCGTAGGAATTTCAAACACATATCCGAAACGCATTGAGTCGCGCAATAATGCCTGGCACAGAAATCCTATTGTGTTTAAGTTGCGGGTAAAAACACCAGCCTGATAGTTCTGACGATAGACCCATGAAGCATTGATATCTGCAGAAACCGGAGAGCCTGCCACGTAACGCAGCAGCGCTGACGGTTTGAACGAGATGTCATCTGAAAGAATAAACATGTACGAAGCCTGCAAATAGATATGACGTTTATGTAGAGTTTGTGAGATGCCGCTGATGGCCACCGAAGAATTCAACATGCGAGGAACCGATAAACCTACAAAATATCTGTCGCTATGTAAGATAAGACCAGCCCCAACAGTGGGCCGCGTTTCACTCTGAGTTCCCTGAAAAAGCGGATCATTATTATCAAGAACATTCAGCTTGCTATTGTCTGTTCGATAGTTGATAATTCCGCCCTGCAGACCAAACGATATCTTGCTATTGTCATTGACAGGTAGCCGATAAGCATATGTTCCGGTCCATTCTGTAATGCGTTGTGGCCCCAGGTGATCAGACACAATAATCATCCCCGCAGCCATTTTATCTTCAACAAGCGCAATATGACCACTGGCATTTAATGTTTGTGGTGCACCATCCCATCCACCCCATTGCCTGCGGTAACTTACCATAGCATTGAGATTATTGGTATAGCCACTGTATGCGGGGTTCAGCAAAAGTGGATTCACCATGTATTGTGAATAAATGGGGTCTTGTTGCGCCACGCACCAAATGCTCACGTGCATCATAAAGCCAAGGAAGAGATATTTCATTTATGATTTATGATTTATGATTCCCTTAATAATTCAATTGCAGATAGCCCGACTGTGATGCGTGTCCTCCTGCGAATACGATCTTGTAGAAATAAGTACCTGTAGGTAATTTTCTTCCATCATTTCCATCACCTGCAAAAACTCTTTCAACATTGTCATAATCCGTTATGCTGAATACTTCATCTCCCCACCGGTTATAAATCGTCACCTTATTTTTCACCGTCTGGGGAAGCAGATCAATATATTGAATAACGAATACTTCATTTTTACCATCGCCGTTTGGAGAGACTGCATTATACACGGTGATATCTCCCGCTACCTCGATAAGAATATCTTGCTGGGCGCAACTGCCCGCGATGTCGCAAACTTCGATGCGGATACGGTCTGTACCGGAAAATGAAACACCTTTATAATCAATTAGCAGATTGCCATTAGTAATTGTTGCATAGGCACCACTGATAGG
>CBQWHS010000348.1:0-5201 GCA_967728665.1 uncultured Chryseosolibacter sp.
TCACTTTTTCGGCAGGCCTCGCAACGCAAGGGCTAGTGCCTTTTTGTAATATTTATAGCTCTTTTATGCAGCGGGCGTTCGACCAGGTGATTCATGACGTTTGTATACAAAATCTACCCGTGAATTTTTGTCTTGATCGCGCAGGTTTTGCGGGATCGGACGGGCCGACACATCATGGAGCATACGACATCGCTTATTTTCGATGCATTCCAAACATTATTGTCGCAGCTCCGATGAATGAATCTGAGCTCCGAAACCTGATGTATACTGCTCAACTGCCAAGAAACGAAAAAGCGTTTTCGATTCGTTATCCAAGAGGTCAGGGTGTTATGCCGAATTGGAGAACACCCATGCAGGAAATTGAAATTGGAAAAGGAAGAAAGCTGCGTGATGGCGATGAGCTAGCGATTCTAACTATAGGTCACATTGGAAACTACGCAACTGAAGTTTGTGCGAGACTGTCAAAAAAGAATTTGGACGTTGCACATTATGATATGCGATTTGTCAAACCGTTGGACGAAGCACTGTTGCATGAAGTCTTTTCAAAGTTCAAAAAAATCATAACCGTAGAAGATGGCTGTATTCAGGGAGGCTTTGGCAGTGCAATAATAGAGTTCATGGTTGATCATAATTATTCCGCTGAAGTGAAGCGTTTGGGAATTCCGGACCTCGTAGTGGAGCATGGCGAACAAATTGAATTGCACCGTGAGTGCGGATTTGATGCTGATGGTATCGAACGAGCTGCTGTAGCGACGCTTGAGTCTGTTTCAAAATCATACTAATGGTCAGTCTTGCCTATGATGTAAACGGAAAAGGGCAGCCGATAATCTTCATTCACGGTTTCCCGATGAATAGAAAGATCTGGAAAGGTTACTCTCCACAATTTCAGGAATACAAAACGATTGCACTTGATCTGCCTGGATTTGGTGATAGTCCAATTAAAACCTCATCATTCAGTATTAATGACATTGCTAATGATGTCATTGATTTTATCCGCCAGGAGAAAATTTCAAATCCTATTATCGTTGGCCATTCATTAGGAGGATATGTCGCCCTTGCAGTGATAAGAAATTCTCCCGAACTGGTTAAGTCGTTGGTCTTATTTCATTCAACTGCATATCCTGATTCCGAAGAAAAAAAAGAATCCAGAAATAAGGTTATAGATTTTATTAAAAAGAACGGCGTTGAAGCATTCACTTCTAATTTTATCACTTCACTTTTTGCTGACCCACGTCATCCGGCAATCGAACTTGTCCGAGCAATTTCAATGGAGGCGACCGAGCAAGCAGTGATCAATTATACCATGGCAATGCGAGATCGCCCAGACTCAACCGAGTCATTGAAAAATTTTGGAAAGCCAGTTTTGTTTATTGGAGGTGAAAAGGACGCGGGGATTTCCCCAGACTCACTGCATAGACAAGCTTCTTCAGCTTCTCATGCTGAGGTTTTTATTTTAAAAGAAACAGCACACATGGGAATGTTTGAAACAGTCGATCAGACGCTTCAAAAAATCCACGCTTTTATCTCGGAAAATTGAGTTACTTACTTCTCGGCGTCTGTATAAAAAAAGCATTCTTAAATCACTGTTTTTACTTTATCGAAAGAAATATTAAATTGAACATCTATTTTATCGGATAATCCTGCAGAGGATAGTTGGTAAAATTAAAACCGAACTCTATATTTGCTACAGTGGACAAAAAATAACCTTACCATAATACCATGGGAGAACAATACGCACAATGGAATGAATTGGCAAAAAATATCGCCTACGGAGCTTGGGCGATAGCCGTGTTGATCGTAATCGGTCACGTAATCAGGCTTGCAACGATGGGGGATGCAAAAGCAAAGTATGATTTCATTAACAGGAGTGAGATCACGACCTTATGGGTAGCATCAATAATCCTGATTATCGGGTGTTGTTTCTTCGCAAATTCAAATGTTAGTGAACTTACACCTCTTTGGATTTTTGTGCGCGTGTTCACCACCGTTTCAATGGGAATGATTGTCGCTTTGATCGTTCAAAACCTCTTGAAATTTTATTATCCATTCTTTATTGAAAAGAGACTTAAAGTTTTGCGCTATAAGCCTCGGGTTTCTCCAAAGACTGGCAAAGCAATGAAGCTTTTGAGTGAAGAGGAGGAAGATGCTTACCTGGACGAAGGTATGCAAGCTGAAGAGAACGTTTTTTCGATTGACTACGATGTATGGAAAGACGAAGAAACAGGATATGTAAAGATTGAAAAATATTCAGGTCACCTACACGCGCTGCAGTGTCCTGAGTGTAACTACCAAACCTTCAAAGTTGTTAAAGAAGAAATTCTTAAAGCACCGTCTGCTACTGAAGAAGGTGAATTGTTGAAGCATTTCCAATGCGGTTACTGCGGTTATAAAGCGAAGAAAGCTGTGACGTTGAGAATGTCACAGAAGTTTGAAGAATCAACTGCTACCGCTTAAAAAGAATTTTTATTTCAGAATCATAAACCCGGCTTTCGAGCTGGGTTTTTTATTTTATAAAAGATCAAGCGGCAATTTGATCTGATCTGAATAAAACTTCATCCGTGAATGCCGTGTGTCAAGCGGAACAATTTTTTCGATTGCTGCTTGTTTATGATTAACAAACACCTCCAGGTAGAAATTTCCCAATAAGTACAAATTGACTTTATAGGTGTAGTACCGAATGGCCATTACAAAAGTGCCGCATTCATACAACACTGAAATCTTTTTGTCCAACGACAGCTTGTTAAACTCTCTCCGCGAAATCATATGATGAACCTACAGAAAAAATAACGCCACATCAATGTTGCTATTTCAAGATTTTTTTCAAAAGCCACGAGGTAAGACTGTTTGTTGGCGTTCAAGGACAAGTAATAAATTAACGATTTGCAAATTCAAATAGCCTAGCTAACTTTGCAATCCTCTAAAACGGTGAATGTAGTTCAGCTGGTTAGAATGCCAGATTGTGATTCTGGAGGTCGCGGGTTCGAGTCCCGTCTTTCACCCCCAAAAACCTCCGAAATCGGAGGTTTTTTTATTTATCCTCTGTTAAAAAGTAATCTTTCTCCCATTCTCTCTTCATGGAATAGTCCTGATTCGTAGGCCAAACTACCCGAAACGAAAGTATGGGTTACCTGCGATTTAAAAGTTGTCTTTTCAAATGGCGACCATCCACACTTCGCGAGAATATTTTCTTTTAACACCGTCCAGGGCTGATTCAGGTTTACAAGTACAAGGTCTGCAAAGTAGCCTTCACGAATGAACCCGCGGTCTTTTATTTGAAAAAGAATTGCAGGATTGTGTGACATCTTTTGTACAATCTTTTCAATCGTGATTTTCTGTTGGTGATAAAATTCAAGCATAGCAACGAGACTATGCTGGATCAAAGGTCCGCCTGATGGAGCATTAAAATATGAACTCTTTTTTTCTTCAGAAGTATGAGGAGCATGGTCTGTAGCTATGACATCGATGTTGTCAGAAAGAACACCCCCGAAAATTGCTTGCTGATCTTTCGCAGTTTTAATGGCAGGATTCCATTTGATCAATGTGCCGAGTCTCGTATAATCAGTGTCATTGAACCACATATGATGGATACAGGCTTCCGCTGTGATCTTCTTTTTTTCGAGCGGAAGCGTGTTGTCGAACAGAGAAAGTTCGCGTGCCGTTGAAATGTGTAGCACATGAAATTTTGTTCCAAATCTTTTTGCGAGTGCCACTGCAAATGAAGATGATTGATAACATGCCTCTTCACTTCTGATCAATGGATGAAACTCAACCGGAACGTTATCACCATATTTGTCTTTGTATTCAGCCGTGTTTTTCCGAATAATTGGTTCGGATTCACAATGCGCTGCGATGAGTGATGGGAATCGGGAGAAAAATCCTTCCAGCGTTTTTTCATTATCGACAAGTAAATTTCCTGTTGACGATCCCATGAAAATTTTTAAGCCACAAACATTTTTTAAGTTCGTCTTCATCACCTCTTCAAGATTGTCATTGGCGGCACCAATGTAAAAGGAAAAGTTAGCGAGAGAATTTCGTGAAGCGATTTGATATTTTTCTTCGAGCAATTGCTGTGTGAATGTGGGCGGGTTGGTATTCGGCATTTCCATGAAGCTTGTAACTCCTCCGGCAACTGCAGCCCGCGATTCACTAAAAATATTTCCTTTATGCGTAAGTCCCGGCTCGCGAAAATGCACCTGGTCATCGATCACTCCTGGCAGGAGGTAGTTGCCTTTTGCATCAATTACTTTATCAACGGACGCTGACGCTAGATCACGTCCGATTTTCTCAATATACTTTCCCTTTATCAATACATCGCCCTCAAAGACCTTACCTTCGTTGACTATATTTGCATTGGTAATCAAGATTGAATTCATCCAACAAAATTAATCGAAAGTGTCTGCTAATCCTTCCTTTGAAAATTTTAATCTTAATCGACAATTGCTGGATGCAATCGCGGAAGCTGGTTTTCAAATACCTACAGAGATCCAACAAAAAGCTATTCCGCTTATACAAGGTGGTCAGGAAATTATCGGCATTGCTCAAACCGGAACTGGAAAAACTGCAGCCTATCTTCTTCCAATTATGATGAAGGCAAAGTACGCCCAGGGAACTGATCCAAGGATTTTAATTCTCGCACCAACTAAAGAATTGACCCTTCAGATTGCTGAACATGCTTCAGCGCTCTCAAAGTATACAGATCTTCGCATAGTACCGATCTATGGTGGCGTTGGAGCGAAGACTCAAATTGAAATGATCGCAAACGGCGTAGACATTTTGATTGCAACACCAGGCAGGTTTATGGAGCTGTATCTTCGTGGCGACCTCCCCACGAAACAAATTAAAACGCTCGTGCTCGATGAGGCTGACCGAATGATGGACATGGGTTTTATGCGTCAGCTCAGAAAGATTTTTGAAGTCATCCCAGGGAAAAGGCAGAATCTTTTATTCTCGGCAACTTTCTCAGAACGAATTGACAAACTAGCCTTGGAATTTTTACAATTTCCTGTGAAGGTAGAAGTCACTCCGCCAGCCACGACCGCGACCAAAGTTCAGCAGGAAATATATCATGTTCCCAATCTTAAGTCTAAAATTAATTTCCTTGATTATCTCCTTCAGGATCGCGAAGAATTTAAGCGCGTGATGATATTTACACGAACCAAAGAAGTTGCCAATAACGTATTTAAATATCTTGATCGCAGAGA
>CBQWHS010000349.1:0-5194 GCA_967728665.1 uncultured Chryseosolibacter sp.
AGATGACTGAATTATTTTCTTCAAGACCAATGCATCAACTTTCCGTTTAGCTTGAGTTACGGTGATTGCATAAGCCGTTGCTTTTAAATACGTAGTGTCGTTCTTTTTGTCAGCAAGCGTGTTATGCTCCACGGCAGCTTGCGTGTAAGAGCCAAGTTTTGTGAGTGGCCAAATTATTTTGGTATTGGTCTCATAAAAAAAAGAAGTATCGCCCCGGTACGTCATGTAGCCCTCAATAGTAAACTCAGGTGTGTTGCGTTTATACAAAAAGTTCTCTCCATCTTCAGAAATTATTTCGTCACCTTCGATAAGCTCAAGATGATCCTCCTTTAGATAAAACTTAAGATCCTCGTTCCTAAAATTTTCTTCCCTAATTGTCCCTCTGCTTGTCAGAGAAGTTCTTCTTAGCGGTTTGTTCCGTGATGTATTTTCAAGTATCAAAATTGCCTTTTCATTATCGACCCGGATATTATAAAATCCCTTATACGAAGAATTGTCAACCGGAATTTCCTTATCAATGATGTTCTCAACGAGTTCAAAGGAACCTTCTGATGCCGATGTGGCATTCAGTTGAACAATCAGGTTCAGATACTGATTAGCGTCAAAATGTATCCGACCTTCATATATCACCTTAACTTCATTTACATCGTTGTCAACCAGAGTTGATAGTTGTCTGACTTTGATGTGCAGCCTGCCGACATGAGCATCACGCTCACGATCATAGGTAACAGATAGCGAATAGCGCGCACGTAAGATTGTTTCCATACAATATAGTGTGTTTTAAAAAAAAACCGAAACCATGTTGTCGGCATCGAGTCGATTACTCCGTGGGTATTTATAAAGTATCGGTATTTACTGCCAAATGCTTTCAGGTGCATAGCATCTTATTCCGTCTTTCAATGCGGATGGACCCGTGAACTCTTGAGTGCACCTTGAAGTCCTGGCTAACATGAGAGCACACTGCACATTTAACGATAATAAAACACTCTGTCAATGAAAAAAAATATACTGATTATCATCACACTTCTCACGCACATCGTGCTTTTTGGTCAAGCACCTGCTGCCGATAAACGATTGGAATGGTGGCGCGAAGCTCGCTTTGGAATGTTTATTCACTGGGGCGTATACGCAGTGCCTGCCGGAATTCACAACGGACAAAAAATAAATCGTATTGGCGAATGGATAATGAACCGTGGAAAAATACCTGTTGCCGATTATAAACTGTACGCGAAAGATTTTAATCCAGTAAAATACGATGCCGATGCATGGGTAAAAATGGCGAAGGATGCTGGGATGAAATACATCGTGATTACAGCCAAGCATCACGATGGTTTTGCATTATTTGATTCAAAGGTCACGACATGGGATATGGTTGATGCAACGCCATATGGAAAAGATATTATCAAGCCCCTTGCGGAAGCTTGTAAGAAGCAAGGAATCAAACTTGGTTTGTATTACTCACACGCGCAAGACTGGGTTCATCCAGGTGGGGCTGCGGCCCGAAGAGTTGCCAGAGAAGGTTGGGCCAATCCTGACAGCACGGCCATTGATGCTTATACTACTGCGCATGAAGGCCACTGGGATCCTTTCCAGACGAGCAAGCCGATGTCTGAGTATATAAACGAGATCGCAGTTCCTCAAGTGAGAGAAATTCTATCCAATTATGGCGATGTCGCCATTCTCTGGTGGGACACACCAACAGGTATGACTGACGAATTTGCAGAAAAGTTTAAGAAAGAACTCGCACTCCAACCCAACATCATTACCAATGATCGGCTTAAGCGTCCAAACTATCCGGGAGATTATAAAACTCCGGAGCAACGGATACCGAAGGTGAGCGAGCTTGATGGAAAGGACTGGGAAACATGTATGACTATGAATGAAACATGGGGATACAAGAGTTGGGCTACCAATTGGAAAAGCACTGAAACATTAATTCGCAATTTGATTGACATTGCTTCAAAGGGCGGAAATTATCTGCTCAACGTTGGGCCGAAAGCTGATGGAGAATTTCCAATCGAAAGCGTGAATTCACTAAAAGAGATTGGCGAGTGGATGAAAGTGAATGGGGAATCAATTTATGGGACACAGGCAAGTCCGCTTGCTGAACTTGCATGGGGACGATGCACACGTAAAAACCAAAAAGGAAATACGATTCTTTACCTGTCAGTTTTCGACTGGCCTACCAATGGAACACTCGTCTTGCCAACGGTGAAAAATAAAGTATTGAGTGCGTCCTTGCTGGCGAATGGGAAAAAATTAAAAACAAAACAAGGCGATGCATTGGAGATAACAGTGCCAGACAAACCAGTGGATGCAAAAGCTACCGTTGTGAAATTAGAATTGAGCGGCACCTTATAAAAAAAGATTTACATGCTCACTCGTTTAGTACTTCGCAACACCGGAATGACTTTCTGGAAACGAATAATCTGTAGCGTTGTATTGTTGTCTTTGATCTCAATTTCCCAACACGTTTTCGCAATAAATATTAAAGTTGCCTCACTTGTTGAACTTCAAAAAGCAATTCAAGATGCCGTTGCCGGCGATGTGATCATCTTGAAAGATGGCGTTTATACATTAAACGAAGACATCGAGATCAATAAATATGGAACAGCTGCTGCGCCAATTACAATTGCTGCGGAAACAATCGGTGGAGCGGAAATCGCCGGAACTGGAGGATTCAACATTATCAGCCCAGCATCATATGTGATCATCCGTGGTTTTAAATTCACGCACAGCGCATCGAAGGCTAAAACGGCACCGGGCACTTCCTTTTGCCAATGGACTCACAATATCTTTGAAACTACTGGCAATGGTGAATACCTGACACTCGCAGGAAGTGATCATCAGGTTGATTACAATACATTTCAGAATAAAAATTCCATGGGCAGATTTATCGCTGTCCGTGGATTCGAAAACCAAATAGCGCAACGTCTTTGGATCCATCACAATTATTTTTTCAACTTTCCCTATCAGGGCGGTGCCAACGGTGCGGAACCTTTTCAGTTTGGACTCAGTGGTCTGAGTCTTTCGTCCAGCAATAGTGTGGTGGAGTATAATTTGTTTGAGGAATGTTATGGCGAAAACGAAATGATTTCTGTTAAAGCATCGGATGTTGTTCTGCGTTATAACACAATTCGAAACTGTCCGGCACAATTCACCCTTCGCCATGGGAACCGGTGTTTTGTCTATGGAAATTATTTCATCAACACGCCAGGTATAAGAATCTTTGGAGACGATCACATTATTCACAGTAATTATTTCGAAGGCTGCAGTCTGGCGATCAACATAGGCAACGGTGGTGCTGAAGTTGCGGATGGCGCACCACTCACATCTCACGATCGTCCCGACAATGTTTTGATTGCATTCAACACGATGGTTAACAATCAACGTAACATCGTTCAAACGGCAAGGCCAAACGGCCTCGGTGCAACTTCTGTAAAAGTGGTTTACAATATTATTCAAGGAGGCGGACCCGCTGCTGAAATTACAGGACCTTACATAAACGCTTTATGGAAAGGTAATATGATTTTTGAAACCCAAGGATTTGGCTCATTACCCACTTCAGAATGTGAGACGAAAGATCCGAAACTTAAGAAAGATGCTTCCGGCATTTTTCATCTTCAAAAGGGAAGCGTTGCTATTGACGTTGTTGCAGAAAGTTTTCCTGAAATCACCACCGACTTCGATGGACAACCAAGGAAAACCGCACTCGATGTTGGTGCTGACGAATTTTCAAAGGCAAAGGTTGAGGCGCGCGTGCTTAGCAAAGATGAAGTCGGACATTTAGCGAAGGCACACTGAAGTTCAATCCTTCAAAATCGACAACTCAATTTCAACGCGCGTGAAACGCTATTTTCAACCGCCACGAAAAATTCCAAGACGCAAGAACAAAAAATACAAATGCATATAACCGGAGAGGACAAGGAGGAAACGCAGAGAAATGCAATAGAAATCGTTTTTTTAGCGAAGGCACACTGAATTCAATCCTTCAAAAATATAAAAGGAGCAACCTATTAAGGCTGCTCCTTTAACTTATCCAATTCAACTACGAACCAACTTAGTCTTTATTGGGCTTATCCTTCAATTGAAGTTTTGTGATAAATACTTTTTCGCCAGCGTTGTTGATGTAATAGTATTTTCCGTTTTCATCAACATAAGCTGTCTCGCCACCAGGACCCACTTTATTTTTCAATTTCTGGTCAGTGATTGCAGCTGCGGCATCTTTCGCACCTTCTTCGATTTTGTCGCCAACGGATTGTGCATCTTTTTCAACTTCCCGAGCCTCTTCTTTCATCTCGTGCTTGGTCTCATTCGCTTCTTGCTTCAATTCATGTTTCTCATCCTTGTAGGAGTCCGTTCCTGCAGGTTGATTAGTTTTCAATCCATAAAGATCAATGTCTGCTTTCTCGCCACTGATGTTTGGCTCTGTCTTATACGTGAACGCAACTTTCTTAATGTCTTTGTCAGGATGTATAAGAGTTATTTGCTCCGACTCGCTTCCGGATGCAAAGTGCTTACGCACGTCAATGTCTTCCATGTCGCCTGATTCATAGAACACCTGCAAACGCTCAATATGCAAGCCTGCATCCGAAACTCTAAGTTTTAGTGCAGTGAATTCATCGGCACCAAGGATGCTGATCGATTCATTTTGCATTTTAAAGCTCGCTGTAATATGTCCGATGTGTCTCCAGCCAGGTTCATTGCTGGTGACAATTGCTGGCTTCTGAGCGAACAAATTTGAATGGCACACAAGGGCTGTAGCCATAAATAATACTGCAATAATTTTTTTCATAATCGCTTGTTGTTTAGTTCAACTTCTCTTTTCTCTGATCTCAGTTAATAAATAGGTTAGTGTAATTTGTGTGCCATTCACAGATGGCAGCCCGGCGTGTTAAAAGCCGGTTAACATTGGTGAAAAATTCCTCAATGGGAGCAGCGGTAGGACTTGGGCTTGTAAGTGAAACCGTTGAACAAATTTGAAAAATTATGTTCTTTAAGCGCAGTAGTGGCATTTCGCATTTGGAGTGCATTCATTCTTCTGCGTTTTCTCCGCGTCTCTGCGGTTAACATGTATTTAGCATTTCTTCGCGCATCTTTGATTTTCTCTTTGCGGTTGAAAATAGTGTTTCACGCCTTAAGATTGAATGCATTCATTTCTCTGCGTTTTCTCCGCGTTCTCTGCGGTTAACAT
>CBQWHS010000350.1:0-5176 GCA_967728665.1 uncultured Chryseosolibacter sp.
ACGTGATAGGGTAAGATCGGCATGGCGCCTGCAAAAACAGAATAACGAATGAGGTTCGAAGTTTTGAATTGATATCCGAGATATACAGGGGCATCCACCTGGAAAAATAGTGTCTGGTAACTTACCTCGTCATTGGCGTTCGGAGAAATAGGATAGTAGAGTTTGTAGTTGTACGTATTTAATTCGTAAGTCGGTTCTATGCCAATGTAGAAACGCTTGATGTTGTATTGAAAAGACGTTCCAATGACAATTGACTGGCCTGCTGAAAAAATCTTAAAGCCATTTCGTTTATTGTAATAAAAATTATAAGACTCCTTCGGAATAATAACGTCTGCATCAATATTCACTTGCTTGAAAACGATGTATTGAAATGTGACGCCAGCCTGGAAGCGCTGTGCGTTGCTCTTCGCGACAAACAAAACCACGATGAATAAAAACAAGCGTGCCTTCATGGTTTTGGTTTTCGTTGATACAATGGAATAATGAGTGCAATCGAGCCCTGATTCGCGTAGTCACTCTCGGTGGCCGGATGCCATCCCAGCAATGGGCTATAAAACTTTTGTACTTCGCCTGTAAATATCAGCGCGATCTTCTTTACTTCAAATCCAAAACTATAACGCGTTCCAGTGCCTCGGAGATTATCCTGGAATGCATACACGAGATCGAATCTCGCAACGATTGGGATAACGGTCTTAATCCTGATCCAAAGAAAGCTCCAGTAAACTTTGTCGTATTGCAGGGGATAAAATTCATATCCAACACCGGTATACAGTCCGACAATTTTTAGCCCATCAAGCTTTCGTGGTGTCGATCTTGATTGCCATAACGCAATGCGGGTGCCGGCTCCAAATCCGTATGTGCTCTTGCCTCCGAGATTCAAAGGATCAACCGTAAAGACCGGCGAGGCATAGAGGCTGTAAAATATTCCCTGGTGTGGGCGAAAGTATCTGCGGTTGTATGATTTGAATTCCTTTCCATCGATAACCGTTTGGGACGCGACATCAATAGAGGCAGACAGCATAACGGTCATTGCAATAAGAACCAGACTGTTCTTTGACTTCAGGAACATAGCACACGGGGAATAACCTAATTTAATAAATTATTCAGCCACGGTCAAACGCAAATTCTTACTGAGAAAATCGGCTGTCTGTCAGCTTATTAATTATTGGAAATTATCAAGGAAGGCCTTGCGCCTCTCCATCTTCAAATCCTTAAGGATCGAAGCCTTTACGGCAATCGTAAAATTATAGGACTGGAATCTTCCGAAAGGTACCCACATCAAATTCATCTGCCAGCAATGAAGATCACGTGCTACGGTAAGATTTGTTTGTGTGAACTCTTTTGATTCAAAGTGATAACCTGTGTTGTAATTGATTTTCCATTTTTTCGAAAGGGAAATATCACCGGACATTTGAATCGTCTGAACAATCGCAGCCTTCTGACTTAAACTATGAACATAACTAAGATTGTAACTGAAATTTAAGCTCCAGGGAATTTCAAAATCGATATAAGCATTTGGGTTTTCAAGAATATGTTGCTTCTCCTGCTCAGGTATGTTGGAGTTTGCAACTTTCGCGCGCGTATCCTGTTGTTTTTTGGCTGCAGCCGGATTAAGGTTTGTGTTCAGTGCCAGCGTTGCATTGGTAATTCTTCCCAGCGAACCATAATTCCATGCATAGACCCTGGATCGTTTTTCAACAAGTACTTTTTCCGTTGATTTACTGCTTCGCTCAATTTGATACGGATCAACAGTTGCTGAAAGGTTAATGTTGATTGCGTTATTCAAAATACTTGAGTTTGCTGAAATGCTTATGGGTGCAAGCTTAAATGAGTCTGCTAATAAATTGTAACTGGAAGCAAACGAAAGGTTATTCAGCAGCATCACTTTGCGTTCAACTGTATCCTTTTTTCCTTGTACTTTCATCTCCAGGTTGTTTCCTAAACCAAAACCAAGCGAACCTGATCGTCCCAAGGCCGACCCTCCATAGACAAATCCTTCATGACGTTCCTTATAAATAATTTTGCCAGATTTATCGGTGAACTGTTGAAAATAATTTGGATTCTGACTGAAGTCTGGAGTGTACGCAAAGCTGACACTCGGATTTACAACATGCCGGATCGCCTTTATCCTGCTATTCTTATTGGTGAAATAATACATCCCATAAACACGCGTAGTCAAGCTCGTGCTGAATGAATAGTTGCCGATGCGGCTAAAACCTCGCGTGGTGTCGGTGGTAAACGTAGTTGAGTCCGAATTATATTTCCAGTTAAGTGTTTGAAAATACCAGCGCTCTTCATACGAAACTGCCGGAGACATAGTGAAGAACTTGAGTGCTTTGAATGAGTATGAAAGTGGAATGCTATGACGAATTCCATTTTTTGAATTTTTTATAAATAGTGGAACGTTGTCCAGTGTGAACGGTGCAATACTGTCAATAGTGGTTGAATGTTTTTTGATCCTCCCCAAATTATTAGTGATCCGGTTAGTTGCAGTCATCGAATAACCAATCGAAAAATTATCCAGTAGTCCCGTCTTGCCCTTTCTCTGGAAAGGATAAATGTTAGTCATGTTAACGGTCAGGTTCGGAAAAGGCAAGTCCACCAATTTTGTTTGAATGTCCTGGCTATGGCTGAAGTTGATACCAGCCGAAAAAGGTGAACGACCAAAGCGTTTGTTATACGAAACGTTTGAATTCAGTTTCGTTGTAATATTGCTTAAAGACGAACTCAACATAGTGTTGGTCTGTCCATACATAAGGTTATTGTTTTTGTTGAACGTTGCAGTTGCCGCGTTCACTGACGCTGAAAATCTTCCGGTCCCTTTTGATTGAGGACTGTGACTCCATGTTAACCGGAAGTCGTTGGAAAAATCATGATCCTCAATGTTAGAACTGATTTTATTTTTCGAATAAGTGAAGTTGAACATGCCGTTGTAGGCATAACGTTTCATATAGTTGGAGTTCACATACAAAGCATGGCCGCCCTTTGAATAGATATCGCCCATGATGCCGAGTTTCACGTACTCGTTTATATCGAAAAAGTATCCGCCATTTCTTAAGTTGAAACCTCTTCTCCGTTCCTCTCCATAGGAAGGAAACAGGATACCGGATTTACTTTCGCGTTGCGCAGGAAACATTCCAAACAAAAAACCAGCGGGCAATGGAATATCATTGAATTCAAGATAAAACGGGCCGGCGACAATCTTGTCATTCGGAATAGCTTTCGTTTTGGTAGCGCGAATTCTAAAGTGAGGATGTTCGAGGTTACAAGTCGTATAGCTATTATTTACGCTGAGGATTTCGTTTTTGTCATTCTTGAACGCGGCCTCGCTATGTAAAAATCCTTCGCCTTGTTGGGTGACGACTTCGGTTATCCTCGCTCGCTTTGTTTTAAAATTATATACAATGCCTTTTGTTTCATACAGCTCAGGCCCGTTCTTGAATATCGGATAGCCTACACGGTTTCCGAGTGAATCACGAATTCCGTTTGCGCTGATGGTTGAATTCGCGTAATCAATTACAATCTCTTCAGCCTCCAGTTCGATCAACCCATAAACTATTTTCGCCTCACCATAAAGCCAGATTTTTTTAGTATCCATCGAAGCCCGGATCGAATCCCTGGCAGTATAATTGATTGTAGTTTCGATGTCACCTTTGCGGGGAATGGAGTCGCTTTTAACTTTTAAGGTATCCGATTTTGCAACCAATGTGTCTCCTAAAACCTGCAGGGAGTCGGGTCTTACATTTAAAGAATCTTTTTTGTATGGTAATGGCTCGGCAGGATTTTTTATAGGTCTTTCAACTTGAGCAACCGCAGAAACCGCCATGAAGAGAAATGCTGAAATAAAGAGGAAAGTATACCGCACAAGTCCCGAATTGATGGCCAGATCTTTAGGTTTCAGAGAAAAATTCACAATTTTGCGTAAAGTTATTGCAAATACATTTAACATCGCAATGCCAGTAAAGAATATTGGAATTACGTTTCTGCTGGTAGCAATAACCTTGCTAAACTCGTCCAGCACATTTATTCGAAAGGAATTTAAGGTCGATGTGATTGTCATCGATGCCGGGCATGGTGGCCACGATCCTGGTACTATGGGAAGTAAAGTGAAGGAGAAAGATGTCGCGCTGAGGATTGCGCTAAAGACAGGGGCCTATATTGAAAAAAATCTACCTGGGGTAAAAGTTATCTACACACGCAAAGATGATCATTATCTTCCCCTTGATGAGCGTGCAAACATTGCCAACAAAGCCAAGGCCGACTTGTTTATTTGTATCCATGCTAATGCATTGCCTGGAAGTAAAGCTGTTGGCACCGAGACGTATGTGATGGGTCTTCATAAAGACAACAGCAACTTCGAAGTTGCCAAACGCGAGAACGCAGTGATTTTAATGGACTCTAATTATAAAGAACGCTATGAAGGCTTCGATCCAAACAGCCCTGAGTCGTACATTCTGTTTTCATTAACACAGAGTGCCTATCAGGAGAGCAGTTTACTCTTTGCATCCAAAGTAGAAGATCAATTTAAAATAAAAGCAGGACGAAAAAGCCGTGGCGTAAAGCAGGCCGGATTTGTAGTATTATGGCGCACAACGATGCCAAGTGTACTCATCGAGACAGGATTTCTTTCCAATTCAGACGAAGAAAAATTCCTTAACACACCTTCCGGGCAGGATTTGATCGCCTCCGGGATTTATCGGGCATTCAAAGAATACAAAAATGAAGTAGAATCCATAAATTGAAGCCAATTTGCCGGATATCTGCATATTGTATTAATAGCCCTACGAATGAAAATATCTAAGGAAGTTAAAGTTGGAGCGTTCATGATCTCGTCCATTGTATTGCTTTACTTTGGATTTAATTTCTTGAAGGGAATAGATTTTTTTTCAACCGATAAGAAATATTACGCCATCTATAAAAACATTGACAAGCTTACCGAATCGAATCAAATCTATCTGAACGGCTATGCCGTGGGAAGAGTCAGTGATATTGTCATTCAACAACATAAAAACAGAGTCGTTGTTGAGCTGTCAATTGACTCGAAAATCCAGGTCACACGATCGACTGTAGCGGTACTGAATGGAGAACTTCTTGGCGGACGATTTATCCAACTGGTTTATCGGAAACCGGACGCGATCCTGGATAGCAAAGACACTATTCAAACAGATGTGGCAAA
>CBQWHS010000351.1:0-5163 GCA_967728665.1 uncultured Chryseosolibacter sp.
TCGGTGAAGATGGTACCTGCAGACAATGTGAAAGAGCTTGTCAACCTTTTAAAAAACGAAGCACGGGTATTATAATCCAGTAGTAAACCATTCGAACACTTTACACTTTATGCCGATTTTAGTTTTTGTTGAAACGTCTGAAGGGAAAATAAAAAAGACATCGTTGGAAGCGGTGTCCTATGGACATGCGATGGGCGGGCCTGTTACTGCGATTGCGCTTGGTGCGGCTGACAAAAGCGAATTGGAAAGCCTTGGAAAATATGGTGCAACGAAAGTGCTTCATGCGAATGATGAAAAATTAAATCAGACTGTTATTCAGGCGTATTCGGATGTGCTGACTAAAGCAATGACTGATGAGAAAGCCGATATTTTGGTTTTAGCAAATTCTTCATTGGGGACTCCGGTAGCAGCACGAGTGGCAGCGAAGTCAGGGGCGAGCCTGGCGACCAATGTGACAGAGCTTCCATATACAGCTTCTGGTTTCGTTGTCAAGAAAAGTATTTATACTGGAAAGGCGTTTTCTTTTGTGGAAATGAAAAATCAAAAGAAAGTAATCGCCTTGAAAAAAAATGCTGCTGAAATAAAAGAAGTTGGAGGGAATGCAAGCATTACACCTTATCCGGTGTCCCTTCCTGATAATTTGTTTGCTGTTAAAATTTTGTCTTCCGAGAAAGCAACAGGTGAGGTATTACTGCCAGAAGCAAACATTGTTGTTTCGGGTGGACGGGGAATGAAAGGACCCGAACATTGGGGAATACTGGAGGAATTAGCAAAGACACTCCATGCGGCCACAGGCTGTAGTAAACCTGTGTCTGATATGGGATGGCGCCCTCACCATGAACACGTTGGACAGACCGGAGTAAAAGTTGCTCCGCAGTTATATATTGCCGTTGGGATATCGGGAGCTATTCAACACCTGGCTGGTGTGAACTCCTCAAAATGTATTGTCGTTATTAATAAAGACGCAGAGGCACCATTTTTTAAGGCTGCGGACTACGGTATTGTTGGAGATGCTTTCGAAATTATTCCTAAATTGACAGAAGCGATTAAAGCTGCAAAGTAAGTGAAGAAAATCAAACTAGAGATACTTGGTCTTTCATCAAGCCAGTCACAAAGCGGTTCATTTGCTCTTGTGCTCGGCGAAACTGAAGGCAATAGAAGACTCCCAATAATCATCGGAATGTTCGAAGCTCAGGCAATTGCCATTGAGATCGAAAAAATTATTCCAAATCGTCCGATGACACATGACTTATTTAAGTCGTTTGCGAATAATTTCCATTTCACTGTCGAAGAAATTATCATTTCGGATTTGAAAGAGGGTGTATTCTTTGCAAAAATTATTTGCTCGGATGGCTTGAAAAAATCTGAAGTCGATGCACGTCCTTCTGATGCGATCGCGATTGGGTTAAGATTTGATTGCCCGATTTTTACATATGAAGCAATCCTCGCGGAAGCCGGAATCGTTCTTACTGATGAAGCGGAAGAGGAAAAACAAGAGCCTAAAGCTGAGACGAAAGTCAAGGCAAAAAAAGAAACGAGTAAGAAAGATGATCTGAAAAATTATTCAGTTGAAAAATTGAACGACTTGTTAAAAGACGCAATCGATAAAGAGGATTACGAACGCGCAGCAAAAATCCGTGATGAACTCAGTAAGAGAAATTAACCAGATGCAAAATAACAAGCAGCGGTGATCTGCTTTTTTTGTTTTACACCAGCGTTAATTGACAAGTGCAATGGTGATGATTTTGTTTTCTCTGACTCGATCATAGGATTTCGAGCATAAAGGATGCGCCTCTACATCAAAATTGTAGTGGCTCTTTGGAATCCTGATAAACTATTTCTACCAACCTGCAATCCCTCCGGGCTGAAGCCGTTGATTCAATGGACATCGTCCAATTCTAATCTTTAGGTAAAGCATTGTTGCAGATCCGAGCGGAATCAATGATTGAGAAGAATGAAGCGAAGCCGACATTTATTCAGCGTGGAATATGTGAATCGCAAATGTACTATTCGATCTGAATGCACAAACAAATTCATCGCCGATAATATTTGTTTTGCTCTGACTTCAATCCCCAGAGTGGGATACAGCCGTTGGCATGTTCTTTATCTCCTTAAAAAGCGCTATCTTTTATTATCCATTACCCGTATGAAATCCTTCATCATTCTCCTGTTATTTCTGGGTACAACACTCTCATTGTCAGCTCAGAAAGAATTTCAAAAAAAAATTCAAACTCAGTTTATTGAGGTCAGCGATGGTGCCACTGTCGAGTTGCCTGAAGGCAGATTTCAATTGGATGGCAGCCTGTGGCTCGATGGCAAGAAAAACGTTACAATTAAAGGAGCAGGCGAAGGCAAAACGATTCTAAATTTTGCTGGACAAATTTCCGGTGCAGAGGGAATAAAAATAACAAGTTGTTCTGGGATAATTATTCAAGACCTGACCGTTCAGGATACAAAAGGGGATGGAATAAAAACACAACAGGTCAACGGAATTACATTTAACAATGTGAAGGCAGAATGGACGAAAGGGAGCGATAAAAATAATGGCGGTTATGGACTCTATCCTGTTCAATGTACGAATGTATTGATTGATCATTGCACTGCGATAGGAGCAAGCGATGCTGGAATTTATGTTGGACAATCAAAATATATTATTGTAAAGAATTCAAAGGCGTATAACAATGTTGCGGGAATTGAAATTGAAAATTCATGGTACGCTGATGTCCACGACAACGAATCTTATGATAATACTGGAGGGATTTTGGTTTTTGACTTGCCGGATCTAATCCAAAAAGAAGGTGGGTATGTCCGCGTTTTCAGAAATAATATTCACGACAACAACCATATCAATTTTGCGCCAAAAGGCAACACTGTAGGAAAAGTTCCGCAGGGCACGGGACTCATGATCCTGGCAACAAGACATGTCGAAGTATTTGAAAATAAAATCGTTAATAATATTTCCGCTGGCACTGCCATCGTAAGTTATTACATGACTGAAACACCAATCAACGATAAATTATACAAACCCTTTCCTGCAGACATTTTTATCCATGATAATTATTATGAACGTCCTCATGTGCGGGCAACCGGTAAAGGACGAATGGGAAAAATGTACAGGTTTAAATTGCGATTCGGAAAACATGTTCCCCACATCATGTTTGATGGCATCACAGACAAAGAAAATCCCAGTAGAAACATATGTTTGAAAAATAATACGAATGGTTCTTTCGTCAACATAGATGCGGAGCACGGCTTCAAAAACAAGTCTCGTGACATGAAGGCATTCGAGTGCGAACAGAAATCGATCGAACCGGTGGTGTTAACTGCACGACAGAATTGAAATGAAATTGTTCTTATCCTTTTTTCTGCTTTGTTCATTTTTCCTGTCATCCGACCAAGGCCTAATGGATCGCAAGGACACGTTATCGGCTTACGGATTTTTCGAAGGAAGGCTGTCTGATTTAAAACCTTCTCCGTCATTAATTGAATACAATTTGAATACACCGTTGTTTAGCAACTATGCTGAAAAACTTCGGTTCATAAAATTGCCCGCGGGATCGAAAGTCAACTATAACGCCAATGAAGTTTTCGAATTCCCAGAGGGAACAATTCTGATCAAGAATTTCTATTATCCATTGGATTTCAGAAAGCCGGAGAAAGGCCGAAAAATTATCGAGACACGGCTCCTCGTCAATCAACCGGATGGTTGGCAGGCGTATCCTTACATTTGGAATGAACAACAAACTGAAGCCTACTATGATCCTGCCGGAGAAACTAAAACAATCTCGTACGTAAATCTTGCTGGAAAGAAAATTACAACTCCATACGTCATCCCAAACAAAAACCAATGCAAAGGTTGTCATGTTCGCGATGAAAAATTACTTCCCATTGGTTTATCGGCGCGACAACTGAATCGAGAATTAGATTCAAAAAAAAATCAATTGAAACACTGGCTTGATATCGGATTGATGGATCAGCTTCCTGAATCACTTCCAAAACTTGCGGTGTGGAATGAAGAGACTTCGGGAGATCTCAACAGCAGAGCACGAGCATATCTTGATGCTAATTGTGGCCATTGCCATTCGCGCTCTGGTCCGGCAAGTACTTCAGGTTTATTTCTGGATATCAACGAACGAGATCCTACTCACCTCGGTGTTAATAAGCCTCCGGTTGCTGCCGGAAGGGGAGCTGGAGATAACATGGTTGATATTAAGCCGGGAGATCCACACAAGTCGATTATTATTTACCGGATGAATACCACTGACCCTGCTATCGCGATGCCCGAAATTGGACGGGAACAAATTCACAAAGAGGGCGTTGAATTGATCTCCGAATGGATCAGAAAGAATACCTTTGCCACCACTCAATGACGCACAACGATCAAAAATTATTTTACCACCTTGAGCAGTTTGTTTCTGATCATAAAAAAACTTTTGTTGAGAAAGTATTAAACCAGCGAACGAGACATGTCACCATCGTTCTTGAAAATATTTATCAGTCCCAAAATGCAAGTGCTGCTCTGAGAACATGTGAATGCATGGGTATCCAGGATGTCCACATCGTTGAGAACACAGCAAAATATCAGTTGAATGTTCGCGTTTTAAAAGGGGCTGATAAATGGATGAATCTCGAGCGATATCGAACAAAAGGTGTGAACAACACCGAGAACTGTTTTAACGTGCTGCGAAGTAACGGTTATAAAATTTTGGTTGCTGATCCATCGGAAGACGGAATTGCAATTGAAGATGTTGATCCCACAATCTCGAAGATCGCCGTGTTGTTCGGAAATGAATTGAACGGTGCCTCCTCTTACGCTGTTGAGCAGGCGGACCAACGTGTAAAGATTCCGATGTATGGCTTCACGGAGAGCCTGAACATTTCGGTGAGCGCGGCCATATGCCTGAATACCCTGATGCGAAGATTGCGCGACTCTAATCACAACATTTTTTTGTCTGAAGAAGAAAAGCAAAATTTGAAATTGATTTGGTATAAAAAGATCGTGAAACGTTCGGATATCGTTGAGCGCGAATTTTTACGTACAATTTGATTAATTTTGCCTGGCTTTAATCGAATTAGTGATGCGTTGGTTGACTAGGATTTTTTTTGGACTTATTACTACCTTTTTTATCTTCCTGGTCATTTGCAATATTTGGATTGTTTCCA
>CBQWHS010000352.1:0-5161 GCA_967728665.1 uncultured Chryseosolibacter sp.
CTTTGTTGATCACGAATTTTATTTACCGCCTTCACAAAACGTTCAAATGAAAACGGTTTTACGAGGTAATCAACTGCATTCACTTCAAAACCATTGATGGCATATTCAGGATAGGCAGTAGTAAAAATGACTGGTGGTGGATTCATCAACGTTTTATAAAAGTCTAATCCGGAAAGTTTTGGCATAGTGATGTCAAGGAAAATAAAGTCCACATGATGAAGCTTAAGCTGATCATAAGCCTCCATGGCGTTATTACTGACGGATGCGAGAACAAGCCCTGGGAAGTCTGCAATATATTTTTTTAATATCTCTTGTGAAACCGGCTCGTCTTCAATAATGATGCAAGAAAGGCTCATAGAATTCCTTTGATAACCAAATGTACGGAAAACGATTCTTTACTATCATCAATATTGAGCGAAGCGTTGTTACCATACATCAACCTTAATCGCTCGCGAATGTTTTTTAATCCAATGCCGCCGATCCCGGTAGAACTTATTTTTGTTTCCGGATCCTGAGAATTGATGATAACAAAATCGATTTCATTTTTGCTTGCCTTCAGGTGCATGGTTATATACGAATTGCTCGCGTTATCCATTAAACCATGCTTGAAACTGTTTTCAACCAGTGGCAGGAAAAGCATTGGAGGAATTGGAATTCCTTCATCGTCAATGGTCTTATTAAATACGATTTTGGAATGCACCGGAATACGATAACGCTGCAGTTCAATGTAATTTTCAATTAGCTCAACTTCCGACAGAATCGGGACCACCGTTTTTTCAGAGTCGTAAAGGGTATACCGGAGAATATCGGAAAGTTTCAACACCGCCCCGGCAGTTTCCCTGGCATTATTCAGCGCAAGCGAATACAACACCGTTAGACTATTGAAGAGAAAGTGAGGATTAAGTTGGTTTACTAAGGCGCGGTAGTCAGCTTTGATTTTCTCCTTCTCTAACAGGATTATTTTTTCTCTCGTATCCTGGAGCGCAAACCACTCCCAGCTTAGATGGATCAGTGTGGCAGCTACATTAAATACCAAAAAGAATTTAAACAGGTCGATAAATTCATAATAGCTTATGAAATAATAACCATGTAAAACATAATCGATCAACTTTTCAAACACGAGCTGGTTGAAGAATGTGCAGACCACAAGCGTAACGATCATCAGCAGCACGTAAGCACTGTATCGTTTTTGATTGAGCAGGAAAGGAATTAAAATGCGGAGATTGATCACTAACGAGAGAACAATGGTGAATAAGAAGATGCCTGTATAAATGTGGTCGATCTTTTGCCAGGCTTTCGATCCGCTGAAAATACTAATGAGGATAAAATAAGAAATTACGAGGAGCGCAATCTCTGCAACTGTCCTCCAAAAGCGATTTGTTAATTTTCGCATCAGATGGAACGTTTTAATAGCAACCAAACGGTCTCGTTGTCATCGAACGCTTCGTCATCATCACCATACTTGAGAATAAATTTTTGAAGTTCTTCGGTGGATGCCGTCAGGATATATTGATTTTCCTCCGAATCTTGTTCAACAATTGTTTCGTGCGGAATCCGAATTCGATTCTGATCAAATAACGTCCGCATCCACTTCTCATTAAACCATTTTATTTGAGCCTCGTCTTTATTGATCAGAATTAATTTTGCAATAGAATGAGATGCAACCATGTGCAGGTCAAACAAAGATAAATTATCAGTGTTGGTTGAGTACGGGAGCAGATCCAGGTAAAGATTGTCGCCTAGCTGAAATAGGTGAAGGAGAAAAATCACATCTTTATCGCCCTCGCCCATCCAATGCATCTCGTAGGCATCGGGATATTTTTTTGAGACGTTGATCTTCCATTTTCCACCATCTTGATCGACCCAGGTGTTCAGTAACTCTTTCTTGAAAATAACATCGTGCTGAAAAT
The DNA here is from genome assembly GCA_967728665.1 of uncultured Chryseosolibacter sp. Lineage (GTDB taxonomy): Bacteria > Bacteroidota > Bacteroidia > Cytophagales > Cyclobacteriaceae > Chryseosolibacter. The sequence goes on from CBQWHS010000352.1 coordinate 1,911, forward strand.
AAAAAGGATGCAGTGATTTAACAATGCAACCCTGGAGCAGAGCAATCATTAAGGCAATTGAAATTACGATCCTGATTTTCATATTTTTTTAATCGAAATAGGACTAACACGGTTAGTTGCTAAAATTTTTTCGATGAACCGGTCCATCACATAGCCAAACTCAGAAATTTGCCGCAGCTGGTATGTTTATTTTACATGGTTTCGGTTAAAGCTCACAGTTAACGTATGAAACCGGCAGACAATGGAATAGACTCAAATCTTCACTGGTACAAAGATGCAGTTATTTATGAGGTGCATATAAAGGCGTTCCGAGACGGAAATGCTGATGGAATCGGAGATTTCGCGGGGTTGATGGAAAAACTCGACTATCTAAAAGATTTGGGAGTTACAGCCATCTGGCTGCTTCCGTTTTATCCGTCCCCACTTCGTGATGATGGCTATGACATTGCTGATTATTACAACATCAATCCATCCTTTGGAAACATCTCCCAATTCCAACAATTGCTGAAAGAAGCCCACGATCGGAATTTGAAAGTGATCACAGAGCTTGTTATCAATCACACTTCTGATCAGCATCCGTGGTTTCAAAGGGCTCGCAAATCTCCAAAGGGTTCGCCTGAACGTGAGTATTACGTTTGGTCTGATGATCCCTCGAAATACAAAGACGTAAGAATTATTTTTCAGGACTTCGAAAATTCAAACTGGACCTGGGATCCAATTGCTGAACAATATTATTGGCACCGTTTCTTCCATCATCAACCGGATTTGAATTATGATAGTCTTCTGGTGCAAGAAGAAGTTTTTAAAATCATGGACTACTGGTGCAGGATGGGAGTTGATGGATTTCGACTTGATGCAGTGCCGTATTTATTTGAACGCGATGGAACGAATGGCGAGAATTTACCGGAGACCCATGAATTCCTCAAAAAGCTTCGGAAACATCTAGATGAACATTTTCCTGGAACGCTTATGCTGGCCGAGGCCAACATGTGGCCGGAAGATTCAGCTTCGTATTTCGGTGATGGCGATGAGTGTCACATGAATTATCACTTCCCTGTGATGCCGCGTATGTTCATGGCGCTGCAAACAGAAGATCGTTATCCCATCACAGATATTTTCGACCAAACGCCTTCTATACCATCAACATGTCAGTGGGCGATTTTTCTTCGCAATCATGACGAGCTGACATTGGAAATGGTAACAGATGAAGAGCGCGATTATATGTATAAGGTTTATGTGAAAGATCCGAAAGCGAGAATCAACCTGGGCATCCGCCATCGACTTGCACCGTTGATGGGCAACAACAGAAAAAAGATCGAGCTGTTAAACTATTTGTTGTTTTCATTTCCGGGTACACCTGTGTTATACTATGGAGACGAAATTGGCATGGGCGACAATTTTTACCTGGGCGATCGTGACGGAGTGCGAACACCCATGCAGTGGTCTTCCGATCGCAACGCAGGCTTTTCGGAAGCGAACCCACACAAACTTTACCTTCCTGTGATCCTTGATCCGGAATATCACTACGAAGCTGTGAATGTGGAAATCCAAAGCTGGAACACGTCATCGCTGCTCTGGTGGATGAAGCGATTGATCAACAAACGAAAACAATACAAAGCATTCGGTCGTGGAGACATGAAATTCATTGCCTCCGAAAATCCAAAGATACTCGCGTTCACAAGAACCTATGATCATGAGACGATGCTGGTGATTGCAAACTTGTCTCGCTACACACAACCAGTGTCACTTCAATTGGCGGAATTTCACGGCTACATACCGGTAGAAGTTTTCAGCAAGAACAAATTCCCGATGATCAGGGAAGACAATCACTATTTTTTAACTATTGGCGGACATGACTGTCAGTGGTACGTTCTTGAAAAAGAACACCTCGCGTTACTGGACAAAACGTTTTTCCCGAAGTTGGCGATAAGCTCGTGGGACAAACTGTTGACAAAAGAAAACGTTCAACTGCTGGAAGAAAATATTCTGCCTCATTACATTGGGAATATCCGTTGGTTTGGTGGTAAAGGTAGAACGATCGAAAGCATGCGCATTGTACGGTCGATGATTTTACCATCGCCAAATCATGCTGTGTTTTTAATGATCGAGGTCAATTATCAAAGCGGATTGTCTGACACCTATTGTTTACCGGTTGCCCTTGCAAAACATGCACAAGCGTTTAAGCTTAGAGATCAATGCCCGCGATCTGTCATCGCAGACGTGAACATGAATGACGAGGAAGGAATTCTCTATGACGCTTACTATGGATTAGAGCTGCAGGAATTTTTGTTACAAAATACTGCCGAGAACAATACCTTGATTACCGATGGTGGAGAATTGATTTTCAAGGGATCTGAGTTCGTGTTGGAAAACTTGCATCCAAAGGAAAAAGTAAAGCCACGTATGCTTTCTGTGGAGCAAAGCAACACGTCCGTTCTCTATGGCCAGCAATTCTTTTTGAAACTCTATCGCAAAATTGATAGAGTAATCAATCCGGATCTTGAAGTCACACAGTTTCTAACCAACGTTGCAAACTTTCCGAATATTCCTGCTTTCGCAGGATCAATAGAATGGAAATACGGCAACGACACGTATGTCATCGGCCTTATGCAACAAATGGTGGAAACAACAGGCGATGCGTGGACACTGATGCTGGACCGTCTTGACGCTTTCAATGAAAAAATCTTGGAGCGCAATTTCGACATAGACTCTATCCCGGCACTGCAAGGCTCACTGACTGATCCGCTTAACTATGAAGAAATTCCATTAGTGATAAAAGAAATGATCGATGAGCCCGTAGCAGACTTTGCTCGCAAGATTGGAATTCGCACCGGCCAACTCCATCGTGCACTCGCGTCATCCACTTCTCTTACTGACTTCAAACCGGAGGAATATTCCCTTCATTATCAGCGATCACTTTTTTCAGGACTTCAGTCTCAAGTCCGGATCGCGTTCGCTAACCTGAGCAAGAATCTTTCAAAATTGTCCGAGGGACAAAAAAATGAAGCACTCGAAGTTTTAAATATGAAAGAAGAAGTGCTTTCACTGCTGAGAAATATTTATAAACGTAAAATCGATGTCACCAAAATCCGCATCCACGGCGATTATCACCTCGGTCAGGTTTTGTTCACCGGGAAAGATTTTATTATTACTGATTTTGAAGGCGAGCCTGCAAAAACATACAGCGAAAGAAGATTAAAGCGATCGCCTCTTCGGGATGTTGCAGGTATGATCAGATCATTTCATTACGC
>CBQWHS010000353.1:0-5141 GCA_967728665.1 uncultured Chryseosolibacter sp.
CTCATCACAACGAAGCGCGGAAAGTTTGACGACAAGTTGAAGTTTACGGTGAATGCATATTCAGGTGTATCAAACCGAATCAAAACTCTGGACATGCTTGATGCACCAACGTTGTCAAAATTAAAAAAGGAATCGTATACGAATGACGTTACCGATGGATCAACAATTCCTCCCATCTGGCTCGATCCACAGTACCAAACCCAAAAAACAAATTGGCAAGACGAAGTTCTGAAGCAAGGAACGACCAATAATTTCGACCTCTCGATCCGTGGTGGTGGCAAGTATTCTACTTTCGCAATTTCAGGAGGGCATTATAATGAAAAAGGTATCATCGGAAATTCTTACTACAAACGATATACAGCGCGGATCAATAGCGATCACAAAATCGGTGAACATTTGAAGATTGGTCAGAATCTCCAGTTCACCAACACCAATGACAACGCTCCAAACACGTTATCAGCACAAGACGGATTACTTTGGAGTGCTATTCGGTTCCATCCAGGATTACCAATAAAGAATTCGAGTGGTGGATACAGTTCAAGTCTACCCGGCTTTGGTGATATTAACAATCCACTCTACACGATAAGCACGCAAGACAATAACAATACGCGCAATCGCATTCTCGGAAGTGTGACTGGCGAATATCAAATTGCGAAAGGACTTACGGCAAAAGCAAACCTGGCAATGGACGCAACGTTTTCAGACACACGGACTTTTGACGTTAAGATCGACAGCCAATACCGCCAGACTAACTATAATCAGCTGACCATTAAGAATGATAAGTATTGGGCTTTTCTCCAGGAATATTTCCTCTCGTATGATAAGCAATTTGGCGCACACACCGTTGGCCTCGTTGGTGGTTACACATCTCAGACCTTCAATGACATTTATTCAAAAGTAATCGGCAGAGATTTTCCGAGTGAAGTTCCTGACCTGCGATACATGTCGCAGGCAGGAACTATTGTCAACCTTGGTGCCGATAATGGAGGACGCAGTTATGATGCGTTGCAATCCGTGTTTGGCCGCGCCAACTACACTTTCAAAGATCGGTACCTGCTCACGGCAACGTACAGAGCCGATGGTTCTTCAAAGTTCAGACCTGGCCAGAAATGGGGAAACTTTCCTGCCTTCTCTGCAGGCTGGAGAATTTCAGAAGAGCCGTTCTTTAAAGAATCAGTACCGTTCATTAGCAACTTGAAATTAACCGGAGGCTGGGGCCGACTTGGTAATCAGAATGTAAATTCTCTTCAATACCTGGCGTTGATTAGAAATGGAGGCACTTATAATAATTATTCCTTCGGTGACAGTCAACCACAGAACCAGGTCAAAGGCTCAGCACAAGGACGGATACCAAATCTAAACATCGGATGGGAAACCGCCGAGATGACAAATATTGGTTTAGATGCAGGATTTTTGGACAACGCCTTTTTAATTACGGCTGCATATTTCGTTAAGGATACCAAGAAAATGTTGTTGTCTCCGCCTTCACTTGGCACGTTGGGCAAGGCCAGTATTCCGGATCAAAATGTTGGCCAGCTTCGTAATAAAGGTTTGGAATTAGAAGTTTCATACCGAAAAATGACGGGTGACTTTACATTTACATTGAGTGGAAATGCAACCTTCATCCAAAACAAGGTTACACAACTCTTAACGCCGGGTAGCTTCCTTGCTTCACAAACCTATGGACGCACCGATCAGGAAATTACGCGCTCGTATGTTGGAAGTTCTTATGGTACGTTCTACGGATGGGTTGCCAATGGAATATATCAAAATCAGTCTCAGATCAATTCAGACCCAGGTATTGCAAATGATCCGCGTAAAGTAGATCAGATACATCCTGGTGATGTGCGATTTAAGGATCTCAATGGAGACGGTATTATTGATGATAAAGATCGGACGATCATTGGAAACCCACAGCCAAAAGTTACTTACGGCATTAATGCAAACATAGCTTACAAAGGATTGGATTTAAATCTCTTCTTCCTCGGCGTAGGGGGTGTCGATATTTACAATGCTGATCGTATGCAAGGATTGAATGCAGCTTATTCTTTTAATCTCTATCAGGAAGCAACGGACCGGTGGACTGGTGATGGAACCAGTAACACAATTCCACGATTAAGTTCAACTGATCCTAATCTGAATTTCCGCACCTCTAATTTATTTGTGGAAAGCGGCGCATTCATGAGGCTTAAAAACATTACACTCGGATATACTCTTCCAAAGAATTTATCGGACGCGATTCGCCTGACACAAGCACGTTTCTATGTAACTGGACAGAACGTTTTCACCCTCACCAAGTACAAAGGTCTTAATCCTGAGTTAGGTTATGCCGATGGAAATCGTACATCGGGACAGTACACGCAGGTTAATGTGGACTACGCACAATATCCGCTGTCGCGAACCTTCACAGTAGGAGCAACGCTTTCTTTTTAAATCATGACAAAAAATACTTCACATATGAAAAAAATATTTGGATTGATTGCAGCACTCTCATTTGTTGCCACGATTGGCTGCAAGGATGATTTGCTTGATTCAACTCCGTATGGACAGATTACCTCCAAGCAATTTTGGCGCAATGGAGAAGATGTTGTCGCTGCCACGAATGCCATTTATTCTCCTTTGCTGGATGAAGACGGATTTGCGCACACCGAATATACATTTGACAACAGCTCAGACGATATGGTGAGAGCGGGTGATCATGGTGATTCAGAAGCTCAGTTGGAATTATTTACGTTCAACGCTTCCAACTCACATATCGCAAACACATGGGCAACTAAATATGAAGTCATCTCTCGCGCTAATGCTGTGCTGATCAACGCACCGAAAGTCACAATGGATGAAGCCCTTCGAAATCGTAGCATGGGTGAAGCTTACTTTTTGAGAGGCTTTGCATACTGGCGCCTTGCTGTTATCTGGGGGGAAGTTCCGATAATTATTGAAGCGGATGCATTGGCAAATAATTACAATAAGCCGAAATCCACTCTCGCTGAAGTGCAAGCGCAAGCAGAATCTGATTTCTTGAAAGCTGCTCAACTCTTGCCTGCATTACAGACAGGAGCAGATGCAGGAAGAGTTAACAAAGGCTCAGCGTACGGTTTTCTTACAAAACTTTATGTCTACCAGGAAAATTGGACTAAAGCAATTGAAACAGGTTCAAAAATAATTTCTGATGCTACTTACAAGTTAGCAGGTGATTTTGGAGATAATTTTCAATTGGCAACAGAAAACAATCCTGAAATATTATACAGTCTGCAGTATGAAGGCGGATGGACTACCGATGACTCTCCAGCCTTTTATCATACTCCGGGGGGATTAGGAGGATGGGGTTTTCACGAACCAATTCAGGATCTCGTAGATGAATTCGAAAGTGGTGATCCACGCTTGGCTTATTCAATATTTCAACCTGGAGATGAAGTGGAAATGGGTTCATCGACACACACGTTTGCCGTTGAAGACACTCGCCTCACCGGATATGCTTTTAGGAAGTACACAAACTTTACTGATGGAGGAGATATGAGCCAAAGTCTTAATGCACCATGGCTTCGTTCTGCTGATGTATACCTGCTTGTAGCCGAAGCGAAAATTCGCTCGGGTCAAAATGGTGATGCAGCTTTAAATGCTGTTCGCACACGGGCAGGCTTAACGCCAAAAACAAATGCAACGATGAAAGATATTATGCATGAGCGCAGAGTTGAACTGGCTGGTGAGAACGAACGACATCAGGATTTGATGCGCTGGGATAAAGCTGGCCTCATCGACATTGCGGCGCATTATGCAAAAGACAGAGGGCCGTATAAACCCGCCAGAACTTTTGTGAAGCCTAAGCATTATTATTTCCCGCTTCCGCAACGGGAAATAGATCTCAGCAACGGAATTCTGATTCAAAATTCTAACTATTCGCAATGATAAATTAATGTGTTTGGGTTTCTTAACGCTCCACCTCGACAATCTTTGATCTTGGTGGAAGAAGATGAGGTGTGAGCTTAAGAATACCTGTAACAGAATGATAATTTGCTTTTGAGCAACAACCGCATCCTAACAACTCCGGGCAATATGGCTTGGAGTTTTTTTCTTTTGTGCGATCTGGTTTAAGTTTGTCTTTTAGATGAACACAAAACTACTCCTGGTTGGATTGACATGCCTGGTAATATTCCGGTGCAGTCACAAAGATAAAGAGTCATTGATTCTCGGAGCCTGGAAAATAGATTCTGTCTATTCTTTTTACAACGGTTTTGGATACACGAAATATGATGTTGAAGAGCAACCACTCCGCCACTATATGCAGGATGGTAAACTGATTATGACGAGGGACAAGGAGTCTCGTACCTTCTTTTATAGAATACAGAACAACGATAGTCTGATGCACCTTGATCAGGAAGCAAAAGACATTGAAAAATTCCTGATTGTTAAGCTTGAGAAAGAAAAATTGGTTCTGCGAAAAGAATTGTCACCTATTTTTAAAGGCAACAACCAGCAGCGATATGAGCTCAGGTTTTTTTCGAAGGTGAAGGAGTAGTTTGATGTTTTCCGAAGCTTTTTGTTTTTGCTAACTTGTGAGTCAAAAGAAAACACATAATTGTATTTTGCAGGTTAAACCTATTGCGACATGTCTCGATTAATAATTTTTGTTTTAGTTAGTTTTCTATTTTACGCTGGCAGCGAAAGAGAACGCGCATCCAAGGATTGGATTCAGCTTTTTAATGGAAAGGATATCAAAGACTGGAAAATAAAAATAACCGGTTATCCACTGAACGAAAATTACGGCAACACTTTTCGCGTGGAAGATGGAAAAATGAAAGTGAGTTATGATCAGTACAAAACTTTTGATGATAAGTTTGGTCACATCTTCTTTAAGCAAAAATTTTCTTATTACCTGCTGGCAATGGAGTATCGGTTCACGGGGGAGCAAGTAAATGGAGGTCCAGGATGGGCAATCAGGAACAGTGGAGCGATGATCCATTCGCAGGCCCCTGAAACGATGGGCCTAAAGCAGGATTTTCCAATTTCGATAGAGGTGCAATTGCTTGGTGGCAACGGAAAAGATGAACGCCACACCGCTAATCTTTGCACGCCAGGAACTAACGTTGTTATGAATGGTAAATTATTTACTGCTCATTGCATCGACTCCAACTCAAAAACAT
>CBQWHS010000354.1:0-5133 GCA_967728665.1 uncultured Chryseosolibacter sp.
AAGGCATAACCATTTCGCGAGTTATCACCTTGAAAAGATCTATCGTAAACAACGGGGCCATGATGGGTGTATACAACGGTGTCATAAACCGGATCTCTTCCTTTCACGTTGATGACTTCAATTCTGCGTTGCACTGGCTTCCACTTTCCATCACTCAAATACGCGTTATGTTTTTCATCCTGAAACTGAATCTTATACCAATCAACAAGGTCACGTTGTCCATTGGTTACGCCCCATGCAATGGAGTCGTTGAACCCAATTACAATTCCCGGACATCCTGTGAGCGTTGCACCCATCACATTTATTCCAGGTGCATTCAAATGAGTCACATACCAAATACTTGGGAACGATAAATTTAAATGGGGATCGTTGCATAAAATCGGACTTCCGGTGGTTGTTTTCGATCCGCTCACAGCCCAATTATTGCTGCCGATGCCTCTTGTCTTTGGCCCCGCTGCGGAAATTGTGATTAGTTCATCAGGTACAGCCAATGGAATCGAATCGATGTTAACAGGTTTAAATTTCCAGCCGCCAACATTCGATACGATCGGGTCACCGATGCTTTTCTCGGAATCAAAATACAATTGGTCAATAACATCTTTGCCGAATATCTTCAGGGCGTTTGTCATTTCAACATCGTTGTCAGACATGTTTAGAGTTTGCGAGAGATTTTTTAATAACAGCCCCATCTTTAGCGGTTGCCATTGCTCCGGTCGATAGTTGAGGAGCTTATATTCGAAAGGAAGTTCGTCGTAATCCAGTTCGTCAATATAACTGTTGACACCTTTGGTGTATTGAAGGATCGCTTGTTTTATCGTAGGATTTGCCATCATGGTTTCGATCGCCTGTTCAGCGCCAAACACCATTCCGAGTCTTCGCTGCTTCCTGTCAAATTCAATTGAACCTTCGCCAATGATCTCCGAAACTCTTCCTGCGGCAGCGAAGATCTGCACTTCCATTTGCCACAACCGGTGCATTGCGGTGATGTAGCCCTGGGCAAGATAAAGGTCATCGTCATTCTCAGCGAAGATGTGTGGAATCAAAAGACTATCATAGGTAACGGTCACAGGTTCTTTTAAACCCGGAATGCTGATTGATTGAGTTGGGGTAAAGTTCTTGCCTTCAATGTTTTGCCAAAAGCCATGGAACGGGTCAAGAAATTTTCCAAGCGGAGGAATGGGCGCTTTTCCGATAGTCCAGTTGTTATTGAGGAAGAAAATTAAGGCAACGGTGATGAGAAGCGAAATAGAAAACTTGGCGACTTTCATTAACCTGGTTTGTTTAGTTCGATAAAGTAAAAAGCTTTTCCTAATTTTCGGGAATTATTGCTTAAAAAATTGTCATTCAAATAAATAACAACCACGCTTGTCACGATACAGTAAAGATCAGATCAAAAAAGCCTCTCTCATCAAAGCAATTTTTTTTGACGTGGATGGAGTCCTGACCGATGGAAGGATTATCTACGATGATGCGGGCCGTGAGATCAAAAGTTTCTCTGTAAAAGATGGGTTGATCATCAGTTACTTGAAGAAAGCTGGAATAATCACCGGCGCAATCTCCGGTCGCGATTCTGTTGCGGTCACCAGGCGTTGCGCAGAATTAAAAATCGATTTTTGTCATCAGGGAATTGTTGACAAGGCGATGGTGTTTGAGAAGCTGGTGAAGCATTACAAGCTCAAGTCCAAGGAGGTTGCTTTTATAGGGGATGATCTCAATGATTTGCCAGTGTTTCGCTTATGCGGATTTAGCGTGTGCCCTGCCGATACGTTCGACTACCTGAAGGAACAAGTTGACCTGGTGACAACCGCTAAAGGGGGAAACGGAGTTTTGCGAGAAGTTGCAGACCTCGTGCTGACTTCCAAGGGAGAATTTGAGAAGATATTGAAATAGTAATGCTATGCGTTTAAGTCAATCCTGGAGTTTGATAACTCCCTTTGTAAATAACGATTATGGAAAAATTTAAGAATACAGTAACGATTGCTAACAGAATCAAACTTGGCGCTGACCGAATGGTGTTGTTTGGCGGACCGTGTGCCGCGGAGAGTTACGACATTTGTATTGAAACTGGTTCGAAAGTAAAATCAATCTGCGAAAAGCTGGGAATCGATTACGTATTCAAGTCATCATTCGATAAAGCAAATCGCACGTCTGCAGGTTCTTATCGCGGTCCATCGAAGGAAGGAGGGTTGGAAATTTTGGCTCGCGTCAAAAAAGAATTGAATGTCCCTATCGTGACCGACGTTCACGAATCGTATCAATGCGCGGAAGTCGCAACTGTTGTTGACGTGCTTCAGATCCCAGCGTTCTTGTGCCGGCAAACGGACCTTTTGAAAGCTGCAGCGCGCACAGGCAAAGCAGTGAAAATAAAGAAGGGACAATTCATGGCACCGGAAGACATGAAGTATGCAGTCGACAAAGTTCGCGCTGAAGGAAATGAAAATGTGTTCCTGACAGAGAGGGGTGCAAGCTTCGGTTATCATACTCTCGTTGTCGACATGCGTTCGCTTCCTATAATGCGTCAATACACGCCTGTTATTTTTGATGTGACACACTCCGTACAGCAACCCGGGGGCAAAGGCGGCTCTTCCGGAGGTCAACGCGAATTCGCGCCTTATCTCTCACGCGCAGCCGCAGCCACGGGTGTCGACGGTTTCTTTATTGAGACGCATCCCAACCCTGAAAAAGCATTGAGCGATGGCCCAAACATGATTCCACTACACGAAATGGAAGAGTTCGTTACAAGGCTGAAGAAGTTTTGGGATATTGAAAAACAAGGTTCGAGTTCCTAGTTGTGAGTTGCGAGTTTCGAGTTTTTAGTTCCTGGTTCCGAAACCCCAAACTTAGGAACCCGAAACCCGAAACTTAAAACTCGAACCCCGAAACCTAAAGTCGCAATCGTTATAACTCCCTCGCTTATCAACGAATTTGCAGATTACAGTTTTCGTTTTACCTTCGTCCGAAAATCTACAGAATTAGTGGACTTAACTTTTGATCAGGTATACGTCCTGTGCGTTGTCATCTTCCTGATCCTCTCATTGTATCGTGAATGGATAAATCCATCGCTCACGTTTTTCATTGCTACTATTGCCATTTTGCTGGCCGGCATCATCACACCGGTTGAGTTACTTAAAGGTTTATCCAATCAGCAAATCGTTCTCATCTTTTTGCTTGTGCTCGTCACGGCAGGCATTCGAGCTATTTACGGATCTGAGTTGTTCGCTAAACTTTTTAATCCACGGCTTAAACCGAAAGGTTTCTTATTAAGGATGATGGCATTTGTTTCATTTGTTTCAGCATTTCTGAATAACACTCCAATCGTTGCCTTCATGATTCCATATGTGAAGGATTGGGCAGAACGCACAGGCAATCCCGCATCAAAATTCTTAATACCATTGTCGTTTGCCACGATCCTTGGCGGCATGATAACCGTTATTGGAACGTCAACCAATCTGGTGTTAAATGGACTCATTGCTGAGTACAAACTTCCCTTACTGGGATTTGCCGACTTCTTTTATCTTGGGCTAGCCGTTACAGTAGTTGGTAGCTTATACCTTTTCTTCATTGGATATCGCCTATTGCCGTCAAACGCAAACGAAATTGAAGCACTTCGTGAAAATCTAAAGGAATACATTGTTGAAACACAACTTTCTGAACGCTCAAAACTTATCGGCAAGACCGTAAAAGATGCGGGCTTGAGGAATTTGCAGGATGTGTTTTTGGTGGAGATCATCCGGAACGATCGCGTCATTTCTCCTGTGTCGCCCGAAGAAATTTTAGAGCCGGATGATGCATTATTCTTCTCTGGAAATACGAAATCGATCTATAAACTTATCCAGGAAGACAACGGCCTCACGGTGGCGAAAGAAAGTGTTGAAACCGAAGAACAGTTTAATTTTCTCGAGGCTGTGATTCCTGCCAACTCTGCGCTGATCGGAGTTCGAATCAAAGATTCCGATTTTCGTAAACGATACAATGCATCGATCATCGCGATCCATCGAAATGGAAAACGAGTTCCCGGCAAAGTAGGAGAGATGCAATTGGCGGGCGGTGACTTTCTCTTGTTGCTGGCAAATGAAACAGGACTGAATGGCTCGGCCAACGAAAAAGACATTTTTTTCCTTTCCGTACCCAAGAAGATCAAGGACAAAAAGCAATCGTCAAAAATCATTGTGGGATATGCCGCCTTTGCCCTGTTGATTGCAGGTGTTGTTGGTGTGCTTCCATTGTTCCAGGTGTCCCTGGTGATCCTTGCGGGCCTTGTCTTGTTTGGCGTCTTGAATATCATGGAGATCAGGCGCGAGCTTGATCTAAGTTTGTTGATGATCCTGGTTTGTTCATTGGCATTAGGAGTAGCGTTGGAGAAGTCGGGCACCGCCGGATACATTGCCAAGCTTCTGATTTTGTCCGGAAAATCTTTAGGGCCGGTGGCGGTGTTGTCAGCGCTGTTTCTGGTCACTACGCTTCTCACAGCATTGATAACGAATGCCGCGGCCGTCTCCATTGTTTTCCCAATTGCGATGTCGATGGCGGAACAATTAAACTTGCCCTATACGCCATTTTTTGTTGCGATAGCCTATGCGGCCTCCGGCGACTTTATGACACCAATCGGTTATCAGACGAACTTGATGGTTTATGGACCGGGTGGTTATACGTTCAAAGATTTTTTTAGAGTCGGTGCGCCTCTGACACTTCTTTATACGGTAATTTGCATTTCGTTCATCGCTTACTATTACAAACTTATTTAGGTGAATAATCTTTATCCGATACAGACGAAAGTAACTTCTGTCCAACGTCAACAATTGCTAAGGCAAAATGCGAAGTTGATTTGGTTCACTGGATTATCCGGCTCTGGTAAATCAACACTTGCTGTTCAGCTCGAAGCAGAGCTTTCTTCCCGGGGATTCAAAACTTATTTGTTGGATGGTGATAATATCCGCTCAGGTTTAAATAAAGATTTGACGTTCACAGAAGAACATCGCGTGGAAAATATTCGACGGATTGGTGAAGTGTCGAAATTAATGATTGACGCCGGACTGGTTGTGCTGTCAGCATTTATTTCTCCGTTCGAAGCAGATCGTCAGCAAGTGAAAAACATTGTTGGGGCTGCGAATTATATCGAAGTATTTGTAAACA
>CBQWHS010000355.1:0-5124 GCA_967728665.1 uncultured Chryseosolibacter sp.
GCGGAGCGCATGAGTTTAGCCTCGTCTATACCTGGCCAATGCGAAATCCCCGGAAGCCACCGAAGGATAAGCTGATAATTCCGTGTCCGGATTTCTAAAAATCGGCAATGCTTCTCCTGTGTGCCTCAGCGAAAATTGATGGCCAGCAGCGGCTGCGAAACCTTCATAAAATCTTTACTGACTTGGCTACGCACACTTCCAATCGGCGATGATGTTTGGTTTCCGGGCGATGGAATTCCACTAACTTCCGTTCGTGATAAACTTTTTTTAAACTTTCTGCGTATTTGTTTGATATTGTGAAAGTTTTATCGTTTAATTTTGCGTAAATAAAATAACAAACTGAATGACTTTTCTCTAACGTCAACCAAACAGTTAAAAGACATTGAAAACATTTTTCACCCTTTTGTCAGCCATGGCTGACTACCACTCTAACAGAACTGTTCAGTTCTTTTATAACGCCAGCATGGTGAACTGGCGACCTCGACCCGCAAGGTGCGCTCGGATTTGATACTGCTTAACATTTGTTAAAAAACAAAATGGTGTCAAGGACATCGTTTTGCGTATGCATTTTCGGCATACAAATTTTTAAACAACAACCACCTTACTGCATTTAATACATTGGATAAAAATAATATTATTGTCAGACTCGCTACATCTGACGACACACATTACGCCGAGACCATCACAAGAGAGATGGAGGAATCGGCAAAAGCCCGTGGCACCGGCATCGCTAAACGTTCACCAGACTACATTGTCAAGAAAATGAACGAAGGCAAGGCTGTTATCGCTTTAACAACTGATGGCACCTGGGTTGGATTCTGTTACATTGAAGCATGGCAACATGAAAAATACGTGGCTAATTCCGGACTTATTGTCTCTCCGGCATTTCGCAAAACCGGTGTTGCCACAGATATCAAGCGAAAGATTTTTGAATTGTCACGTCAGAAATATCCTCACGCCAAAATCTTCGGGCTCACAACAGGTTTGGCGGTGATGAAAATCAATTCAGATCTCGGCTATGAACCCGTAACGTATTCCGAGTTAACGACTGATGAAGAATTCTGGAAAGGGTGCCGCAGTTGCGTGAATTATGAAATCCTGATGAGCAAGGAACGCAAAAACTGTATGTGCACTGCGATGCTTTTCGATCCCGAAGAAGCTGCTGCGAAACTCAACATGCCATTGCCTCCTGTGAAGTCGACTGTGGAAGTTGCCAAGAAGGACGAAGTATTGCACCCTCATCATTACCAGCGTGGCTTCAAGGGAAACCTGCGTCTGTTCGAGCGATGGGTTCGCTTCAAGCAGTTTGTCCTTCTGAAAACATTGGGCAAGCGCGATGATGGCCAGAGTGATTCTGGCGACAGGAAAAAATCGATCCTGAGCTTTTTCTTTTTCGGCTAAGCCCCGAAACGAGTTTCTATACATCTTACTTAATCGATCCTTTTTTTAAATGAAGAAAAAAGTTGTTTTGGCATTTAGCGGTGGGCTCGATACGTCCTACTGCGTTAAATATTTAGGTGACGACAAAGGTTACGAAGTCCACACGTTGACCGTGAACACCGGTGGTTTTGATGCTGCTGAGATCCGGGCGATCGAAGATCGTGCAAAAAGTCTTGGTGTTGCCTCACATCGCACCGTTGACGAAACGCGCAATTATTATGACAAAGTAATTCGTTATCTGATTTACGGAAATGTTCTTAAAAACAACACTTATCCGCTGAGCGTTAGTGCAGAGCGGATGTCACAGGCGTTGGCCACGGCAAATTATGCGCGTGAGATCAAAGCCGATGCCGTTGCGCATGGAAGCACGGGTGCCGGAAATGACCAGGTGCGTTTTGATATGATTTTGAATATCCTCGTTCCGGGAATAGAGATCATCACGCCGATCCGCGATTTGAAATTGTCACGCGAAGAAGAAATCAATTACCTGAAATCGAAAGGCGTTCAAATGAACTTTGAAAAAGCCATGTATTCGATCAACAAAGGAATCTGGGGAACATCCGTTGGCGGGAAAGAGACATTGAAATCGTTGGGAATGTTGCCGGAAGAGGCATGGCCCACCCAGGTAACAAAAAATGGTTCTGAAACTTTGAAGTTGAAGTTTGAGAAAGGTGAATTGAAGGCTGTGAACGACAAGACTTTTTCACACCCGACAGAAGCAATTCAATTCATTCAAAGTATTGCTGGCCCTTACGGGATCGGAAGAGATATTCACGTGGGAGACACAATTATTGGAATTAAAGGTCGTGTTGGATTTGAAGCTGCTGCTCCGATGGTTGTTTTGAAGTCACACCATGCACTGGAAAAACATGTGCTTACGAAATGGCAACTGAGCTGGAAAGATCAGATGTCACAGTTCTATGGCAACTGGCTGCATGAAGGCCAATACCTTGACCCTGTAATGCGCGACATCGAAGCGTTCCTCACCAGCACACAGCAAAATGTGACAGGCGAAGTTCATGTACAACTTTTGCCATACAGATTTCATGTGTTAGGAATAGAATCGGCTTTTGACCTTATGTCTTCAAGGTTTGGCAAGTATGGAGAAATGAATTTGGGCTGGTCTGGCGATGATGTAAAAGGGTTTACGAAAATTTTTGGAAACCAGGCGATGATTTACCACCAGGTGAAGGAGGAAGCGGAAGGGAAGAAGAAATAGAAAGTAAAGTTTAAAGTAAAAGGCAGAAAGGGAAAAGCCGAAGCAGGAAATGAAAAAGATCAAAGCAGGAATTATTGGCGGAGCCGGTTATACGGGTGGTGAGACAATTCGATTACTCATCAATCATCCTGACGTGGAACTTGCATTCGTTCACAGTCGGAGCAACGCTGGTAATCCGCTTCATAGCGCGCATCCAGATTTGCTTGGAGAAACCGATTTACTGTTTACAGATTCATTTTCAGCGCCAGTGGATGTTTTGTTTTTGTGTCTTGGACATGGGGAGAGCAAGAAATTTTTGCAGGAGAATAAAATTAACGCATCAACAAAGATCATCGACCTTAGTCAGGACTTCAGACTTGGTGAATCGATCGATGGACGCACTTTTGTTTACGGTTTGCCAGAATTGAATCGCGATAAAATTAAATCAGCATCGAACATCGCTAACCCGGGATGTTTTGCCACGGCAATACAAGTGGGATTGCTTCCCCTGGCGAAAGCGGGAATGCTAACTGAAATTTTCACCACCGGCATTACGGGTTCGACAGGAGCAGGACAGAAACTTCAGGACACAACGCACTTCACATGGAGAGCAAATAATATCTCCGCTTATAAAACATTGACGCATCAACACCTGCGAGAGATCAATCAATCATTAAAGCAATTGCAACCAGGCTTCGCAGGCGCACTGAATTTTGTTCCCTGGCGTGGAGATTTCACCCGCGGAATCTTTGTAAGCTCAATGGTCAGCACAACAAAATCCCTGGAGGAAATCAAATCACTTTACAAAAAGTTTTTTGAAGGACAAGCCTTCACTTTTGTTTCAGACGACACCATCGACTTGAAACAAGTAGTGAACACAAACAAATGCATCATTGGCTTGGAAAAAGAAGGCGACAAACTCGTAGTCCACAGTGCGATTGATAATTTGTTGAAAGGAGCGTCAGGGCAAGCCGTGCAGAATATGAATTTGATGTTCGGACTGGAGGAGAGAGCGGGACTGAGAATGAAAGGGAATGCGTTCTAGTTTAAAGTTTCGGGTTTAAAGTTTAGAGTTTAGGGTTTAAAGTTTAGGGTGATTAAAGCTAATATGCCTAGTGAATCGTAACCGTTTCATTACGCAGGGTTATATAAAAAATTAATTGTTTGGCTAAAAGCTCATGTTCTCGTGTTAGAAGTTTATCAATTAACAAACAGATTTTCCAAGTCGGAAATGTTTAACCTGACAAGTCAGTTGCGCAGAGCATCGGCTTCAATTACTACAACCATAGCCGAAGGCTGCGGAAAGTTTACAAGAAAAAGTTTTGCAAATTATCCCCAGGATACATTAGGCTCAACACAGGAGATAGAGCATCTGACCTTTCTCTCTTATGAATTAAGATATTTGTCTGATGAACAATATCCGCGATCAATTCGAAGGTCAACGAGGTGAAAGCGATATTAATTGGACTGATTAAGAAAATTCGTCAATCCGATTATGAACTACACCCCAAACTTTCAACCTAACTTTCAATCTTGAACTTTAAATTTTAAACTTTTCAACTCCTCCTTCATGCTTCTTTTCGATGTCTATCCTCTTTTCAAAATCACTCCGGTAAAAGCTCAGGGCTCCTGGCTTTGGGATGATAGTGGACAAAAATATCTTGACTTATATGGTGGTCATGCTGTGATCTCCATCGGGCACTCCCATCCGCATTATGTCAAGCGGCTTTCAGATCAATTAGGCAAAATTGCATTTTATTCGAATAGCGTTCAGAATCCGTTGCAGGTAGAATTCGCGGAAAAGCTCGGGCAGATTTCTGGTTATCCTGATTATCAATTGTTCTTGTGTAACTCGGGCGCTGAAGCGAATGAAAACGCATTAAAGCTTGCATCGTTCGTTACCGGAAGAAAGAAAGTGATCGCATTCAAAAAAGCGTTTCACGGTCGTACCTCAGGCGCAGTGGCTGCAACTGACAATCCAAAAATTGTCGCGCCGTTCAACGCGAATCATGAAATTGTTTTTCTTCCGATGAATGATGAGCCAGCATTCGAAAACGCGCTGGATAATGACGTTGCCGCTGTTATTATAGAGGGCATTCAAGGTGTTGGAGGTATTCAGGTTCCGGAAGATTCATTCCTTCAATTTCTTCAACGCAAATGCAAGGCGAATGGGACGATGCTTATCCTCGATGAAATTCAGTCGGGTTACGGACGCACCGGAAAATTTTTCGCGCACCAATACGCAGGAATAAAACCCGATCTTATTACAACAGCAAAAGGAATGGGCAACGGTTTCCCGATCGGAGGTCTGTTGATTCAACCTGATGTTAAACCGTGGAGCGGAATGCTGGGAACAACTTTTGGAGGAAATTACCTGGCGTCTGTGGCAGGATTAGCGGTGCTTGAAGTGATGGAGAAAGAACAGTTGATAAAAAATGCCGAAACGATTGGAACGTATTGGATAGAGGAGATTTTGAAATTACCGA
>CBQWHS010000356.1:0-5118 GCA_967728665.1 uncultured Chryseosolibacter sp.
TTATCATTATCAAGACTAATAGAATGATGATAATGAAGATCAACAACCACAACAGCCACCATGGTCGTTTAGATCCTTTGCATGGCTCGGCAATAGTTACCGATGGCCGGTCTGTTTGCGAAATTACAATGCCAGGTTCGTAGCCGGAGGTTGGATCCCAGTCAATGGAAACCGTGTAGGTTCCTTCGCCGTTGTCTTTCACCGTGCCCATGACTTCGCTCCCATTCGCGCCTGCAACGATGAAATCGCCAGCTCTCCCCGGCCCGAGCTTGTTGCCAAATCGATCAGTAGGTTCAACCGTTACGCGAACTCGTTTCTTTCCGTTCGATAATGTTCTGATGATCTCCAGCGTGATCTTTGTTGATCGCGGATCGATCCCGGCATCAACATGAACACTCCACGATAACTCCCGGGTGCCTTCGCATTCGTGTCCATACGATGCTATTGCGCGAAAAGAATAGTTTCCTTCAGCCTTCAACAGATCATTGAACTTGTCTCCAAAAATTCCATCAGGTTCCATAGCACCATTGTGGTGTTCACCATCATCATAAAGAGGATAGATCTCTTCGGTGTACGTCATCACGGGTTGCCCGGAGTCTTTTTCAATTTTCTGTAGCGTAGCATAACGCGATGGAATTGAATCCGCATCGATCTCCGTTGCCGGTATAAGTTTTTCCTTGGATAGTAAATTTCCAAGGCTCTTCGCAGGCCGATGAACGATCAGTTTTACTCTTGCGGCGTGAGGCACTGTTCCGTCTTCGTTCACGAGCTGCACTAAAGGAAGATAGCTGTCTCCCGAGTAATACTTTCGTGGCTGAGGTATCAGGTTTAATCTCGGGCCGCCTTTGCAAGTAATATTGATGAAATAACGTTGCTCGATTCGTGGTGTTGGAAACTCTCCCCCTTCGTAACGCGAAGCGATCGCATACCAGGTTCCGTCTCTGTCGCCGTTGTATGGAAGGTCGATCTTGATGAATGTCCACGTTCTTCCGCTCGACGTCTCGATGCCCGGCGAACCGGTTGTGATAATTTGTCCGGAAGGAGCTTTGATCTTTATATACAAAGGAGATTCTTCCTTATCCCAGCCCATCACGATGGTAATCGTGCTTTCACTGCACACGGTATATGGAACAGGATCGCCTTCGCCTTGTTTCGCCGACAGCACGTACTCAGGATCCATCAGCGTACCCGTTTCAAAAATATTTCCGAATGCCATCGCGAAGAATTTCTTCAGGTTCAGTGGATCGCCAGCACGTGTGTAAAGTCCGTTGTGCGATTGCGCTAAGCGCGTTAGAAGAGTACCATCCAGCGACGCCTCTGTTCCAAATCCGATGGCGTGAACTTCAATTCCCGAAAGCGATGCATCCAGTGCCTGAATCATCGGAGGAGTATTTTGCAATCCATCCGTTAACAAAAGAATGGTGCGCTGATTTGTTCCTGCGACAGGAAACTGCAGGCGCGCTGCATCAAGACCACCACCGATAGTTGTGTATCCTCCCGGCGTTAAACCTCCCACTACTCCACCGGAATACGGTGCGCTGTTTCCGATCAACGCATTGCGTGCGCCTACATTGAAATTGCCGATAGCATAATCGACTGGGTTCGATGCCGACGTGCTGAATGACACCAGGCCCATTCGGTGTCCTGCATTTTTTGCAACGAGTTGAACAAACAGTGAAGCTGCATCTTTGGCCTCTTCTATTTTCGTTTTGCCTGTGCCTGCATCGAGCACCATGCTGCCCGATCTGTCGAATACGATCATCACATCTTTATTTACCGTTGCAGGGAATGAGGTTGCCAGGTCTTTCAACACCTCCGTAGTAGAGAGGAAACCATTCGCACATCTTCCCGCAATATCAGCAACGCCGATGATCTTGCCCGTAGCATCGAAGAGAGCAGAGCCTGAACTTCCACCGGTAAGATCGGTGTTTGCGTAGACATAGATATACGGGCCATAATCACTCAGCCCCACACGTGAGATCGTGCTCCATGAACTGCCATTTGCAGCGGAAACTTTTTTAACAACACCAGCAGGATGGTGGATTTGAAATACCTGGTCGCCTACAGCTGGTAGTGAAGGCCTCATAGCGACTGGCGGAATACCGATACCACTTGCCGGAGCTTTGATCTGCATCAGACAGTAGTCAAGGCTGCCGTCTGCAAGATGTTTTCTTCTGATAATTTTTTTCACCTTGAAGAATCTTGGGCTGTAACCTGCGGGAGCAGCACCACCACAAGTCGTTTGGTAGTCGAAGCAAACAGAAGTTGATGCTTCTTCGTTCCCACCCGGATCTGACATACAATGGCCCGCGGTCAATACAATATCAGCACCGATAAGTGTACCAGAGCATGTAGATACGTGAGCAGGCACAAATGCCGTCGCAGGGTGTACCGAAACAAGAACGCAGCAACTTCGCGCAACTGTTCTTCGAATATCAGGGTTCGGCAGACAGTCAACGTTGCTCCAGTTGGGCGGAGTTGAACAAAGCCCTCTGGTTTCGAAAAATGGTTCTGTATATGAGCCTGACAAAAGAAAGACATCAAGGTTTGCTTTGTTGTACGTTTCGGGGACTGATGGTGATCCTGAAATTACTTCTTCTCCCCTTCCATATTCACCAAGCGTAACACCGCCGGAAGTGGAACCATTTGTAATGTATTGAATAGTAACCGTTCCGGAAACGCTCAGCTTGATGGGACGCGTCCAGAAACTAGCGCCATCCGCTGAAGTAAATTCATCCGACTCTCCCCAACCCAGATCAACTACAAGTTTGTTCGAAGCCGGAAAACTTGCAGCAGTAAAATGAAGAATAACAAACCGTGTTCCGGTTGGTGCTGCTGCGGGCGTAAGCACTTGCTGCCATGTATTGGGCATTGTTGGTGCAGCTAAACTATCGGGGCCAATAATAATTGCCGGGGTAACGGGTTGAACGGTTCCTGCTTTGTGACTCATATCTTTTTTTTGTTTGATGTTAAAAGTCTTGTCCAAAATAAAAGCCCATCTGTTCTGGGTTTCAGATGGGCTCCTGATCGACTGTTAATTGAAAGTATATTTTTTTTTCACAGCACAGGCTGCGTCAAGTCAAAATCCCTGAAAAAAGTTGAGCGCCAAAATACGCGCCGATAATTATTCGCTGCAGAGATCTGTCCCTGAAAATGGCGAGTTAAATTTCTCCCTCGCTGCCGAATCTAACGATATAGCTACTTGCTAGGATTGTATCTCGATCATATCCCTGAATAAAGTTTGCAAAAGAAGTTGCTATTCTTTTTGGAAGAAAAAGTTATGTCGTAATTTCATTCAACAACGAAGGAGCCCATTACTTGTTGAAAAGCAAGAATGGGCTCTTTTTTTTCTTTTACCTAAAGAATGATCGGAAACATGAAAAGACCAACACAAACCAAAATTCGATTACTGGTACTCAGCCTGTATCTTTTTACCGGCGTAGCCGCAATTGCCCAAACAACAACCAACACCGCCGTGCTTCTTCGCGAAGGCGTTGTGATAAACGCTGAGCGAACACAAGTGTACGTGGTTGCACCAGACACCGTTGTGCAGGCAATCTCAGTTACTACTGGCCAGCTCGACTGGAAAGCTGGATTAAAAGGAATGCCGTTAACGATCGGCAATGGAGATTTGATCGTGCACGTTGCCGGAATGAAGCCGAACGAAGTGACTATTGCAAACCTGGATGTTCGAAGAGGCGAAGTGAAATCAAGAAGCACGATCGCTCTTCCCGGAAATGCTAAAGTGAAGATCACTAAGCTACCTGAGCGCAGTTTCCGGCTTTGGGCAAAAAGCCTGAACGGTGAATTGAATTTTTATTGGGATTACACGGAGAGAATTGTAAAAGGAAGCTATGAACCCAGTTCAGATTCAGTGGCCGTTCAATCCGGTGCATTTAAAATGGAATGGACTACGCGCAAGCTCAATTCGATCAACAAATCATTGATCCCGGATAATTTTAACAAAGAGTCCATCCTGGCGAAACGCGATCAGCGTGTTCCGAATAACAACGCACAGCAATTTATTTCAAGAGATGATAAAATAATTCTCGCCAGTGAGAAGATCGCCGATGATACGGTTTTCAATTCGTATCGCTGGCAATTTTTTGACAAAACAAATAAGAAACTTGCCGAGATACGGGACTATCGCTCTTACGCACCATTTGTTGTCGCAGGAAATATTCTGATCTACGAAACCGGGCCTTACGTACGATCGATTGCGGGAAACATTAAAGAAGTGCCATTGCAAATTGTGGCCATCGATCTGAGAACCGGCAGAGAACTTTGGCGCAAAGCAATTCTCGACACGGTTTATAGAGGGCCTTCCCCACCCTGATCGGAACAATCACCTTGTAATTAAAAATAAAATCTTCACCCTCTAAATTTTTTTCAAGATGACGATAATGAATTCACGCCAATATAGTACAGGCATTCACTCACTTCGCAGATGCGCTGCCGCGTTAGTTTTAATGATGATCACGAGCATGTGTGTTGTAGCGCAATGGGTTCAGCAAGGGCCCGCTCCGAGCCAGGGTGGCCAGGTGGATGGCATCACAAACTCTGAAATAGTAGGCGCAGTCAATTGTGTAACTCCGCATCCAACCGATGCTAACATCCTTTACGTCGGTGGCACGAATGGTGGCATCTGGAGAACTGGGAACGCTACTGCGGCATCACCAACCTGGACATTTATTTCTGAGAGCTTGTCTTCGCAATCCATCGGAGCGCTGGAATTCGATCCTACAGATGCAACACATCTCACATTGGTTGCAGGCTCGGGTCGCACAAGCAATCTTGGAAACTATGGCTTTGGAACACGCGGAGTCTTCAGAACAACAAATGGCACCGGCCCATGGACAAACATCGATCCGGGCGGAACATTTGCTAGCCGTGATATAACGGGCATCGCCGCGCGCGGCGCAACGATCGTTGCGTCAACTTTCAATGGAATATATCAAACAACCACAACGGGAGCTTCGTGGTCACTAATTTCCGGAGCACCGGCCAGCATGCTACCATCGGGAATTTCTTTCGACCTTGTAGGTGATCCGACTACGAGCACTACATTATACACACCTGCTGGGTCTGCGTCTGCGCGAGGCATTTACAGAAGCACAA
>CBQWHS010000357.1:0-5106 GCA_967728665.1 uncultured Chryseosolibacter sp.
GAATGTTGCATGTGTTTGTAAACGGAACGCAGGTATTGAATAATGGCGAGCACACCGGAGCGAAACCAGGAAGAATCGTTTTTGGTCCTGGTTATAAGAGGAATAAGATCACTGGAATATAAATTTCGTTCTGCTCGAATTTGGTTTTCGCTTATGGTCATGTACCGGTCTCTGCCTCAGGAGCCGTACATGGGATACAAAACGAGAGCCCCGAAACACTAAAGGACTTTGCTATCCAGACAAGGGAAACTTCCATCTCCGTCACCGGATCTTCCTTCTTCCGTTAGGATTTCCCATCATCAATAAGGGAGGTTGCTATGCAAGCATTGGACTTCGCATCTCGCGATAAAATTTTGGAGAGTTTTCGGTTGTTAAGGAGTTATATCATCACGTTCACAGGCACATTCTTGGATCAGCTCCTTCAGTGACAAAAGAGAAAAATGTACGATATTGCTTATAGCCAAACGTTGTGCACAAGGATGGCGGACGAAAAAAAGAGCAACAATTAAAAATATCAACTATGAGAGAATTGATGTTAATCCTCCATTTTATTGGTCTAACTATGGGTTTGGGGACAAGTTTTGCTCATGCTTTTTTGGGAATTGCAACTTCAAAAATGTCGACAGATGAAGCAACAAAATTCCGGTTGCATTCACTTGTTCTAAGTAGAATGGGAAATATCGGAATAGGGTTGTTGATTATTTCTGGTCTATATTTAATTACACCGTACTGGGCAATACTGCCTTCGTCTCCATTACTAATTCTCAAATTGACTCTTGTGGTCATACTTGTTGTATTAATTACACTAATAAATTTATTTACGAAGAAGGCGAAAAATGGTGATGCAGAAGGCCAATTGAAAAAAATGGAACAACTTGGTAAAATGACATTAATAGTTGGTTTTACTATCGTAATTCTGGCTATATATATATTTCACTAAACAACAATTACTGAGACAACTCCGTGAAAAATTTTGGCTGATAGAGTTCTAACAGAAAACTTAGGCCCTTTATGTTATGGCGGTCGACAGAAACACCCAGCGCAAACAACAATATATAAATCATAACCTAGCTCGTTTTCGCGCCTTGGTTGGGTTGTTCGATCTGTACGTTTGGTGAACATTGAGCACGTAACGTTCTGCGAGTCGTGCGCGGCAACTTAGTTATCATTTCACCAACAAAACTGCTAGTAATCTAAGACTCAAGCTCTATTATTTGTCTACCAAGCGATAGAGTTTCTTGCCACATGTTAATGGTGTGTGCCGTTGATAGGGTCTCAAATTATTAGCTGAACCTGGATCGAAGTCAAAAATTTATATCATAAATAAGACTCGCAAAAAATGATGTGCATTTGTTCCCGTATAATGCCAACCTGTAATTTGCAATTTTTGTAACATTTGCTGCTTATCATATACTCATGTGTGTGAAAAATGAGACAGCAACAAAATCACTTTATCAAGCTGATACATGAAAATGAAGGAATCATTTACAAAGTGGCTTTCATGTACGCGGATGACCCCATCGCCAGGGAAGATTTGTACCAGGATATTGTGTTGCAGGCCTGGACAGGTTTTTCAAGGTTTCGAGGCGAGGCTGCATTCAGCACCTGGCTCTACCAAGTGGCCCTTAATACCGCTATTACCCGCTTCAAAAGACAGAAACGCTCAGATTCCCTTTTCGTCCAATTAGAAAATAAGCATGATCATTGCGACCCCGGACCTGATAACGGGAGGGAGGAGCAACTTAAGGTGCTGAAACAAGCGATAAGCGCTCTTAACGAAATTGAAAAAGCCGTCGTTATGCTTTTCCTTGAAGGCCAATCTTATGAAAATATGGAAGTAATCACCGGAATTGGCTCAGGTGCACTTCGCGTAAAGATGAACCGCATAAAAGAAAAATTAAGAACCCTTACTAAACATAAAAGTTATGGAGATTGATGATTTGAAAAAAACCTGGGACGAAAGCTTTAGCTCGGCAGATCCCGGCAGCAATATTTATAGAATGATATTAGAGCATAAGAGCCCATTAATGATGCTCGAAAAAAAGACAAAGCTCGCGATATGGATATTTTCCCTGGCAGCTGTTTTGTTTGCAGGGACATTTTATGATCATTCACTTGTGAGGCAGAGTCCGGTTATGTGGATGCTCTCCTTCATCCTTTTCACGGAATTTATTTTCTCGGTATTCAATCTATTTCTCATCAAAAAAATACAGAATACACAAGGGAATATCCGCGAAAATCTGATCAAGCATATCAACGTGCTGAGTAACGGATTTAAACAGTTCCTTATGCTTTATATCTCGCTGTATGTGTTAATGGTCGTGTTGCTGGAAGTCTCGATATATTATCAAATAGATAGCTTGTTCGATGGGTGGCGTCAGATCGCCGTTTTGATCCGTGGAATAGCTTATGTATTCGTAATAGCCATCATCTATCAGTTAAAGCGTTCTTCTCAGCACAAGCATTACGGCAACTATCTGGTACAGCTTAAGACAATAATGGACCAAACGAATTAAAGACAAAAATCTGGACAGCCAGCACCTCAGGAAAGATTTGATTGAGGTTGACTAGATATCCGTTGTTGGTGAAGTTACAGGTTACATTGTGTGATTGTCTTCGTAAGAAATAGCTACTTATTTCAGTGATGGTCTTTTGATAAACACCAACAAAAGCTGCAAGTGGTTTCACATTTGAACTGTTGTTCCTCTTTTTTACATTCGTACAGATAGAACCGCCTGATGATTTTCCAACAGAATAAGTGACCGTCAATTCTACAATGATATTATTTGGGGTTCTATTTTTTGTAGGTTCCTCGTGCATTTATCCGAGGGTACATTTGAATAAGGCCGAGAAACAATCCCTTCACTATACATTCGGGAAATCAATGTCCATCTTTAGCAGTGGCAAAGAGTTAGATACTGTTTACTTTAGAAACAGCAGCTATCGAACCGGATATGTTCCCAATTTCGATTTTTGGTGGGGTAAAAAATTCTCAGGGGATTCATTGAGGAGGCGCGGATTTTATCTCTCTGTTAACGCGTCTTCAAATTTTCCGAGAAATAAATACACCGAAAGAAATTTGAATCTCTATTTGATGATCAGGTTCTTGAAAAATGATGACTCGAAAGATTTAGAACTTTCAGTTGACGGCTTTGATGAAGTCTATCAGCTAACTGAAAAGACTAGCACATTACTATTCCACCGTAAATCAGAAGGCCTGTGTTCGGATTGCATTATAAAAATCAAATGGGAAAAGAAATTAGGCATCGTTGAAATGGAGACGAAGGCTGGAGGCGTCTGGACAATTAGACAGTAGTGCCAGCATTTGAACTTTCCTCACACTTCCATACATTAGTGAAGATTGAGCTTTCTAATTTCGAAAGGCAAATAGTTCCTTATATAAATTCTGGATGAGAAGAAAATGGATACTCTTCCTGACTCTTGGGTCGGTTTCACTCGTGCTAACACTTTTCGCTGAATATTGGGTCAGCACACAGCCGATTTGGCTCCTAGACATGCATGTTGATGAGAAAACACTGAACATTTTACCAACCAGAAACAAGCAGATTATAAATTTTATCGAGGCACATGGAGACCAACTAGCACCAAGTTACCAGAAGGTTGTTTGTACTGAGTTTGTAATAAAGGTCATTAATGAATTTGAAGAATTAACAGTGGATGAAAAAAACGATATCCGGATAATAACAACTAACAACCTGGAAGATTTGATAAAAGGCGACTCATCGATAATTAAAGGAGTTCAGACGGCATTGGTAAATGGTGGAAAAGGGTTTAAAATTTTGAGTAATGACGATGTGAAACCCGGAGACTTCGTTCAATTTTGGAACATCTATAATGGAAATCAATATGGCCACTGTGGAATTGTTTTGGATGTGAAACCAAATTATAGTTTGAGTCTGTACTCATCACATCCTCTGTCGAGGGGATATGGAAAACAAAAATTTTTGTGGCCAGATAAAGTTTTTTTTGTGCGCCTGAATATAACAGGCATGAAATGACAACATCAACTCTCAGTATCATTCATTAATCTAATTCACATGAGGAAATACCTATCGCTGATTCTTTTTTTTGTCACCGCTCGTATTGCTCGCGCAGGAAAAATTAGTGACAGCCAACGGGCACAAGTTTGATGTTTATTTTAAAGGACTTGAAAATAGAAAGAAGGGCTCGCCTGTGATTGTTTTTGAGAATGGTATGGGAATGGGGCTTGGAAATTGGGACATGGTGATTGACGATGTTGCAACGTTTGCTCCCGTGTTCGCGTATGACAGGTCTGGAGTTGAAAAATCTGAAAAGGTATTTCAAATGCCAACGGTTAAGGTAGTAGCGGAAAATCTCAAGGCATTGTTAACATCCTTGAACATTCCACCGCCTTATATTCTCGTTGGTCATTCGATGGGTGGGGTTTATATAAGGGGATTTGCCGGTATCTATCCCAATGAAGTTTCAGGTTTGATCTTTGTTGATCCCGCAGACTTTACGGAGTCGAAAGATGACTGGAACTCGATATTCAGAACTATTGGCGTTCCTGAAAAGAGAATTGACGAGATGATGTATGACAGGCTTTACAAGCCATCGGAAGTTGACTCTGCTTACTTTGGCCCATGGAGCGAGGGACAAGTCTTGGGTGCTCTTAGGCGTACGGACTTCGCGGAAATAAGTAATCTACCAATGCCAAATGTTGCCGTTTGTTTTTTGGTTGGAGGAAGATTTGATGTGCCGGTTGAAAGAAGAAGCAAGGATTTCAATCACCAGGAATTTTTTATTGTGAAATCCAATCGAAACATGGAGCGATGGAGAAAGCTTGTGGATGCTGGTTCCTCTGGGAGTTCGCTGATCTATCTCCCTCATT
Organism: uncultured Chryseosolibacter sp.; assembly: GCA_967728665.1. Classification (GTDB taxonomy): domain Bacteria; phylum Bacteroidota; class Bacteroidia; order Cytophagales; family Cyclobacteriaceae; genus Chryseosolibacter. The sequence continues at coordinate 4,874 of CBQWHS010000357.1, forward strand.
GTGGACATTATGTACACAGAGATGATCCGAAGGCCGTGATTAACAGCATAAGATCAATGGTAGAAGATCTGAAACAATGACAGCAAGAATTGCCCTGATAATTTTATTTCAGGCCATGCTAGCAACGGCATCAGCACAATCAAATGTATTTCGTAAAACAGAGTGGACAATGTCCGAAGTTAAAGCTTGGGCCAAAGAACAGAAACCTTTTCCTTCGTGGTATGGCTCACTTT
>CBQWHS010000358.1:0-5105 GCA_967728665.1 uncultured Chryseosolibacter sp.
TGTATTGATATGCATGTTGTGAAATTTTTAGTAACAGATCATTGTTATCCATCTTTGAAAACAAAGTCAGCGAATCTATATAATTCAAATATTTCATTTTTGAAATTGTTGTATCAATTCCTTCCAGACGTGTTGTGAATGAGCTATATGCTATTGGATAGTTCGAGAATTGAAAAACAGGATCTGATGGAAGATGGTCGTTTATGAACGCTGTCGGAATGGCCAAAAAATAGTTTGTCTCAAGTCGCTTTACAAAATGCCGTGTTAAAAATTTATCTGTCTGCAACGCAACTGTTGACCAAAATAAATCGCATAACAACCAAGATGAATCTAAATAAATCGCATTCCATGCGTGATTAGCTTCTGTAAACTTTTCGCCCGAATTAAAGCTTGGATATTTCACGTAGCCAGCAATTTTGTAATTTGGAATGCTTGCTGCCTTGCAAAATTGGGTCATAATGTTTGAATATTCATCGCATAGTCCAATACCTCTTGTGAATGCTTCTGCATTTGACAATGGATCTCCTCCTTGAAAAAAACGTATTGAATCAGCGTTCATATTATCATAAAACCAAAGGAGAAAAACTTGCAAATTGCTCTCTTTTATCCGTTGTTCTTGATAATATTTTGTTTGTCAAATCACTTAATGATGAAACTTGCACCTTTTTTAATTCTAAGTATTTTTCTTGTGTTGAAATATCAACGTTCTGCATGGTGTCCGCATACGATAATTTAAAGCCAAATTTATCAACTAAATACTTTGATGCTTTTTTATCATTTAGCTTCACGCCTCGTAATAAAAATCGGATAGCACTCGGAGAGTCGTCTAGTTTATCGCTAATGATTGCTAAATTGTACAAGGCATCTTTATGGTTAGGATTGAGTTTTATAACCTTTTCAAATTCAGCGTTTGCCTCAAATAACTTATTCTTTTGTAAGAGAAATACCCCATTCTCGTAAGAAGAGTTAATTTGCTTTAAATTTTCACCTGTTATTGTTTGAGTTTGTCCAACTAAGAATGTAAACAATAGCCCACTTTGAATTAAAAATCTATTCATTATTCAATCGTTTCTCCTTATCCTGTAATTCTGACTAACGTTTCACAAGTTATTATATTCAAATGCAATCCAAGGCCGTCAGGTGTGATGTCAAACTTATGAAATTAGCTTTTTCATTTCCAGCACCTTACGCTTTCTTTTTCGGTTGAGGAACTCATAGCTTGTTGGAGATCACAAAGAAATCTTCTTTGTGATCATGTTCCAGATAATCACAGCTAGCTTTCTTGCTGTAGCAGATATGGCTAAAGTCCGGCATTTTCGGAAAGCTATGCGCTTGAAAGCTGTGTGGCCTAGATCTAACCTTTGTTTTCATCAAATTCTGTTGTTCAGTATCACAGAATCTTCAGAAACAAGACCTGGATTTTCGAAAACAGAGTATTCGATGGATTGTCAATCAATTTTATTCCATTTCAAATACACATTTGCCAAGGAAGGATGTACTTCTTTTTTCAACATGTTTATAAATTCTTCATCCGTCATTGTTTCCTGATGTTTCTTTAAGGCCTTCCATAATTTTATCATCACGTTTCTGCCCCCGGCATTGTAAATATCTTTAGCGGCTGAGTGAAGTTTACTTTGATACCAACCATAATTTTTGGGGCCCATACCCAGCGTGACATACAATCTTTCAAAATCATCAAGACTCGTGAATTTGTATTCGGCAGTGCCCGCGCCCACCACCATATTTGGAAACGCTTCCAATGCAGGTAAAAGCTCCGCTTGTTTTTCTGCCACGTAGGTATGCAACATAATATTGACAAATAATTCACCCATCCAGTGGCGTTGCATTTTGAGCCCTGCCTGTGCGGTGGAAGAATGTCCCATTTCGTGAAGGGCAAGTAAATCAAAGAAGGGCATCATGCTATAAGAACCGTCGGGTTTGCCGTAGGCTTTTGTAATCTGTGCTGCCAGCGATGCAGGGAGTTTGTCCACCGGAGGCAAAAAGCTGCGCCAAAAATCATTGTCTTCTGCGGCTATGGCCAGACGCCCCTGATCGATATTATGCGGAAATCCATAGACATTGCGCAGGGGCTTGGCCGCAATATCTTTCCAATCTCTTGGTGCAAGGATGTACAGTTTTGCCTTGGGTGTAAACCCAAGCTCTTGTTGAAAATAGTGGCTGGCGTTTTCCATGAACATGGCAATGTTTTTTGCTCTTACTTCATGACCGGCACTATAATAATACGTTTGCGTAAAACCCTTCAATTCTTCGAGCGGAAGAAGTTCGGTGGTGGTCTTTGTACTATCCTGCGCCAAGGAAGAATTGTAAAGCAATATTAGAACGAAAGTGAGTCGAATCATCTTTTCAAGCGTTCCATGCAAAGAAGGGTGAGATTGAGTTGTCATGATTTTTTTTAACGAAAGTATGCAAGGTCGTTGTCGCCAGCATAGTAAAAAATGGACAACTTAGTAGCGCAGATCTTTTTGCATGCGCAACGGTGTAGACAGGAGTTGCTGTTCAATAACAGAAGGGTTTACTCCAGCAAAGGCTTTGAAATCTCGAATCATATGCATCTGGTCATAGTATCCTGCTTCGTATGCTATGTTTATCCAACTTAGTTGTGGGAAAGCTTCATGCAACCGGTATGCTTTTGAGAATTTTAAAATACGAGCGTACATCTTCGGGTTCATCCCGATTCTTTCTTTGCATTTTCTTTCAAATTGCTTTAAACTGAGGCAGGCGAGAGCCGCTGTTTTTTCGATAGCCATCGAGCCGTCGCACTTCAACAGAATGCCCATGGCAGAGTCGAAAGGCAATATTCCTTTAAGGTTTGTTATCCGATTCAACAGAAATTTTTCCACGATGTTTTTACCCGCTTCTAGGTCGGAGCTTTCTTGCAGTTGTTCGTTGATATCCCTCATTGCTGCACCAAAGAAATCCAATGCATCAAACCCCTTATCAAACAACTCATGCATGGGAATGCCCAACAGATGAAACATGCCACCCGGCAGAAAATCTACCCGTATGGCCCTTAGCTGATGATGAACTTTCACATTCACACGTGAACATTGTGGGCCGACTAATACAGTAAGGGGTTGCTTGTCAAAACCACCACTACCGATTCTATGCATGGATACAGGATTATTGCAATAGAAAATCAATGATTGAAATGGAGTAGGCGGATAAGGCGTTACCACATCGCTAATTCCGTTAGGCAGCGTAACGTTTACCGTGGATATGTTCAGGACATATTGCTGTAAGGCCAGGGGCGGTATGTATATTTTTACTTCCAATTCAAATACTACTGAATGATAGGATAATTGAATTCGTCTTATCCTGTTTATCAAACCTGTGCTCGCTGTCCTTGAGAACATAAAGCCGTTCACTTGTACAAGTGGAACATTTTAGTTAGCAAAAATCTCACCTGTTCGTTGGAATTTTGATCCCGGCCACATTGTACCACCAACGATCTCTCTATCAAGATACTTCAAATCTATACAGTCCAACAAATAGCAAATTTCCATTATTATTTTCAACAGGTCTTAGGTTGAACATTTCATCATTTACTTTCCTGATATCTCTTATACCTGAAATTGAAATAATTGAATTTTTGTCGACATAATTTATCGAGTTCACACTTGCCACTAATTCCGTTTCGAATTTCTCAACAAATGAAAGTCTCCTGCGTTGGGCGTTCCGGTCAGTTACTTCAATTCACTGTCCTTCAACTCCTTGAAAATAGTGTCGAATTTGTCGTAGTAGCTTTTACGTTGGTTCATTGCTATTTTTCATGAACTCAATTTGATTTTTCAACAACTTTGTCATTTCGTCAAATCTGTCAAACCGGAACAATTTAACAGCTGCCAAATACTCGAAAATCCAGTCAGCACCAACGTCATGCATTTTCCTTTCTCTGTTTAATACTGGGAGGACGTCATTGGCAAAGTAGTCGTCAAGTGTTTTGTATTTAGAAAAATAGTCCGTACTAATATTTCTTACCGACGAGCAGAAAATAGAGAACTCGTTGTCTAATTCTGTTCGCGAGTCGAGAAAATAGAATTTATCAACGGTGTTCAATGTTTTACCATCAGCCGCAACAGTTAAATTGTTTCTTTGGTCGCTCAATGACTTGAAACTAAATTTCTCATACCATTTCGTCACCAAGTCAAAGCGAACTCCATAAACGGGATGGATCTCCAGGGCTGGCTTGTCTCTATTTAAATCATAAGATTTATGTGAATAAATTTCAATGTTATAAAAACCAAAATCTGTCTTTTGTCGAAAAGCTGTCTGACTCTTTATAAACTTGAATTTCAAAAAATAGTCCTCGTTCTGCAGTCGAGGGAGAATGTCATTATTAAAACTTACCATCTTTTAATTGTCAATCGAATTTTCTTGAAGACATTACGCATTACTGTTTACGCGTGTGCAGTGGCGGGTGTAAGATGTGCGCCATTATGCTGTTGCAAACGTATTTTGAAAGATAACACTTCTACTTTAACCCGAAAACCGCACTGCTTATGCATTTGCGTTAGCGGTTCGTTGTTTTGTCAGGAGTGAACAGCTTCCACTGTCCCTCAGAGATGACTTCGATGTTATTATAAGAGACTTTGATGGCGGTGTTGTCGTCAATCGCATAAGACGGTACAGGTATTGTACCAGCCAACTTTTCTAAATTAGCCAAAGAATTTTCTGGAAACCCTTCATAATCAAGATGAGGATGCAGGGCAAAATCAACAATTCCCAGAAACTTGTCACTTTCCACTGGCAGGCTATGGTTTACCATAAGTCGTTCCGAAGCGAGTCATAATCATACTGCCTGCACTGAGACCCACATAGACCGTCTTGCGTAGTAGCGATGGCAAGAGTTCTGCTAGCCCGGATTCGTGCATCCAGTAGCACAAGTATTGACAGTCGCCACCTGGGCAGCCAAAGCTCTTTTTTTACACTGGGTGCATTGCAAGCCATGAGCATGTTTCGCCTTGATTCATGTTATCTGTGGGCTCGCTTCGTTATTCTCGCGTGTGTGCTACCAATACTTGATCCCTCTGGGATCAAGCTCGGAATTGCATGCATGGTTGATGATAGGTTGAATGACGTTTCAA
>CBQWHS010000359.1:0-5102 GCA_967728665.1 uncultured Chryseosolibacter sp.
CTGTTTTCTTCTTTTCTTTGTCGTCCTTCTTCTTCTCAACCGCTTGTGACCCATCGCTAAGGCTGTAAGGAACTTCAATGCCATAGTACTCTTTTCTAAATCGGTTGATGAAAGCAAGCGTTTCATCTTCACTTCCGGGAACAAAAGCTACTTCACCAACTTTAGCTTTGCCGGCAGTTGACTTTTTTGAAATCACTGAATTGAAATCCGAGTTAGAAGAGTTGACGAGAATCCGGTTATCCTCAAAACCAAGATAATACCATGACTCTGGCGATGCTTTGATGAACAAGTTGAACACAGGACTGCCGTCTTCTGTTTTCTTTACTTCGAGAAATCCCTCGAAACCACCGTTGATATCATTCTTGCCAATGTTAGAAATACCAATGTTTCCTTCGCTGAAAAAAGCTTTTTGCTTATGCGACCACTTCATATTGACATCTGAAATCACGAGCGGTTTTATAAGTGGAGGTAACGTAGCAAGGGACACGTAACCCTGACCACTTTTCGTTTCATAATCTTTCGCCAATTTTTCGCCAACAATGTCTGCAATTTTATAAAGCAGATCAGTTTGGTCTCCGAGACCTTCAGCGATACTCTCATTCTTGATTATGTTCTGAAGATCCTTCGCCATGAAATCCAGCGCGATTTGCGGAATATCGGTATCCACAGCAACAAGGGAATTCATCTTGATTTCATTTGTCGCCATGCTTCCTGAACCGATTGATGAAGCGGTAACGTTGAAATTTTTCAATGGTTGAAAGAATTTGACCGGACCTTCGAAACGCACCTGCATGGTTTCATCATTATAGGCGAAGACTTTGCCCGACAATTTATTTCCGGCCGATTTTTCTCTGTCCTCTATTTTATATTCTTTGGATTCCTTATCGTAGAAAAGCGATCCGCTAGGCTCGAAGAAATTGTCGTCGGCTTCATCTTTCTTGTTGCTCACAAAAGTGATGTACAACTCGTTGTCTGCAGAACTAAAATGTAGACCGGCGGTGACACGCTTGCCTTCTTCAGTTACAGCGTTATCAAAGTCAAGCAATACATCCGTTTCATCGCCAGTCTGCGTGTATTTTATCCACGTATTATAATCTTTGATTTTGTGAATGTCGAGTTTCACATATCCTGCCAATTCAAGTGCAGGACGAGTCGCATACATCGTCATGTTCCCTTTGTAATACATGCCGGCTCCTAATACCACGCTTTCTTTTTCAGTAACGCTGCCGGATCCAACTGTCTGCATGCTTGCGATTGAATTTTTTCGAGAAGACTTGCGAGTGCCCTCGGTTGGCGCAATGGGCTCAAGGTGAAAATTAGTCATCTTGATTGCGAATGTGTCATTCAGAAAATTAACGTACTGATACGTGGCATAACCACTGAATTCTTTCCTGGAGATGATATCGACAACACCTTCTGTTAAGCGATGGTATCCATTGAGCGTATCTAAAATGATCGTTGTATTCTTCAGTGTCCCAATACGCGCGTTCTCTAAAATCAAAACTTCGTTATTCTCCGGAGTGATTCGCGCATCTGCTACGATGATGTCTGGAATACCGCTGACTTTCAGCTGTTGTGTCTTCAAATTATATTCAGCCTTCTCAGCATAAAAACTTAGAGAGTCAAGTTCTTTTCTTGTTGTATAGAAATAAGAATTTTCAATGGGCACATTTGGATCTTTGCTCATCGTGATCACATTATCCGTGATGTTCCATCGAGCATTAGGAATTGAAGTTTTAAACTGCGCATACGGAAAATCGATGGCTGCCGTTCCTTCAATTTCCGGACTGATGTCAGCATAATTTTGGGCAAGATTAAATTTCACGCGAACATCATTACCGGCAAGAAGGTCTTTGCTTGGATCGTCGGACTTCACCTTGAATCTACCGTGCCGAGCGTTGAATTCGGTTTCCGTGAAATTCATTGTTCTGGAAATCAATTCAGTGCCACGTGTTTCAAATTTACCCGCGCCGGCGACACCGTTCTTGGAAATTGTTAATGTCCCCAGCATCTGGGCCGTTGAGTCATAAAAATTAAATGGCGTTGTAGTATTTTTTAATTGCATCTTGTCTTGCTTCGGAAACCATTTCATCTGGTAATTCGGCAAGGATGCTTGCGGGAATTTCACTGCTCCAAATTGCTTTTCAGCGATAAATGCACGATTGCCTTTTGCGACCACGGAATCAGGATAAAAAATAAAATCCTCAGATGACACTGATGCCGCAAGAAAATCTATCCTGCCCATGCCCCTGAGGCCCCTGTTAGTCATCGCCAAAAAACCATGCATTAGTCCATCACCTTTATAAAGCTGATATCCTCCGCTAGGTATTTCATGTTGAAAGCCAAGTGATTTGTCGTGCTGGGTGCTAAGCTTGTCTTTGAAATTCGGAAACATTCCACTGGACACAAAGGTACCATCGAAGTTGATCGACGCAGGGTCCGCGTCATTCAAGCTATCAAGTTTGAATGGAGGCACAACAAAAAACATTGACCTATCATAGACGCCACCTAATACTTCTTTCCTATCAAAATAAATCACCCCTCCGGTAGTAGCATCAAGACGAGGATAATTTGGAATTTTTTCTTTGCCGGATTTATTATTTGCTCTGCTGATGAAAAGCGTTCCTGAAGATTGGGAAATATCGCCTAATCCTCCGGCGGCAGCAGCAGTCGAGTCGGCTCCCACCATTGAATTACTCACCTTTTTGCGTACCTCCTGGCCTCGCGCATTCTTTTCAGTCAGATAAAAATTTATTGAATCGATATGAATCAGGCTGATAAAAAAACTGTCGTACTTCAGGGTGAAGTCCTTTCCACTGATTTGGAAATTTCCCGCAGTAACAGTTCCGTCAAATTTTATGTCGCGATTTTGCAGAATAGTGATTATGCTACTATCGGGTTTGATGTGCACATTCAGACTGTCACTAACATTGAACTCCTCAACACCACGAACTGTTAGTTGCCCTTTTTTGAAATTTAAGGTGGCATTGGCAGAGCTGTCGATGATCGAATGAATTTTCAAATTGTCGTAGTCGCTGATTCCTTTGAAAGCCTGGTAAAACTCAATAGCCTTTGATCTGAGTTGTACTTTATCTGTTCGAGGACTATAGTACACCAGTCCTTTTTCAGCTAAGAATCGTACCGCTGCCTTCATTTCCTCGGCGCTTCGACCGGTGAACGCAGCCAGGTCGCCTGAGTAAAATTCTGAATAGCCAGTTTTTTGGTAATAATTCATCACAACGTTCAGCGGATGAAAATTAAAATTCACGCCTTTTAACAAACGGTAATCTTCGATGTCATAATAATCGACTGACTGGATAATCATCGGAACGATATTTCGTCCACCATCGATTTGAATATCCAGACTGTCTGAATTCAAATTCCAACGGATGATGTCGCCAGTAAAATCAATGTTGAAGAATGAGGAAGCAAAGGGGGCATTTCTCATATCGCCTTTGTCTTTCATCAACAAAAGTTTCTGAGTACTGTCACCGTAGGTGTATTTCATTCTTATCTGCGCATGAACAAGCGAGTCGTTGCTTTGTGGAATAACAATGCGCGCTTTTTGTGAGATGATCGTGTGGGGGGAAAAAAGAAAATCGCTGGACTGCGCTGTAAATTTCTTTTCCACGCCTTTATACACTTCAATGGTGGCCGGTTCACCCGTTACGGAGCTACTTGTAATCTTATTTCCAATCAACGAAAATCCGCCTTTGTATTTCACGTTCTCATCCGCTAGCCCATTAATGGTGAGATCGCTTTGATAGGATTTGAAGCGTGGATAGGTTGATAAAACGGAGTCTTTTCTCGGTTGAGATTTAAACTCGAAGGTGCCAGGAATAAAGCCGGGAGTTTTTCCGGTGTAATTCAGTTTCGCAATTTCAACTTTCAATTCAGGCTTGTTCGCGTTGAAATTGTAAGCAGTGAAGTTGCACATCACCGAATCCGGAGAAAGTCCTGCTGGCGTCCAATCGAAGCTACCGTTCTCTCCAACAAATACGCGGCTAATCAGTGAAAAACTTCCTTTCGTATTTTTGATAAAAACTGAATCGTAGGGAGTGACAATGTTCAAACTGACTTTTCTGAATTTGATGATCGGTCCGTCCAGCGTTGGCTGAGGAGTTGGGGACATCCAGGAAGGAGTCCCATTAGTTGAAACCGTGTCGGATGAAGTATCCGAAATTAATGGATCCGTTTGGGCCTGCGCATCAGGCAATGGATCATTTGAAATTTGTTGTGTTGTATCGCCCCACGCGACCGGTTGAAGGGGCTGAATGAAATCAAATTGGTATTCATCCTCCTTCGCATAGACCCTCACCGTTTTTTCGTAATGAAGTCCATGATGATCGAAGAAATCCCGACTCGTGGCAAAGAACATTCCCGCTTTTTGTGCGTTGTACTGATCGATTACTTTTCCAGCAACAAACAAATATTTTGAAAAAGTGGTCGCGTCAGTTTTTTCCACATTGAGGGCGTCAACAATTGAACCGATGTAGTTTACAAAAATCGGCTTCGTCGGAAATTTTTTACGCTTAATGGCGGCTGTTTGCTTCTTGATAGTTTGTTGAACATCTGGTCCAAATGTATTCCAGGCTGCCGAGAATGATGCTCCGGTCACCCCTGCATCTAACTTTTTAGTATTCTCAAGGATAATTCGGACGCTATCTTGAAATGAAACTGAGATGCTCGTTCCTCTACTTTTTTGTCCCAGGCACAGCGATGGCACTGCGATGGCTAAATAGGTGATGTATAGACCTAAATTCTTCACAATAGAAAACCTTGAAATTCGCAAATAAACAGCAAATAAGCTAAACGCTTTAATGGTTAGTCTGCAATCTCTCGAACGAATTTGTCAATGAAAAATTTCAATCATTGCCGCGCTTTATTAATCAAAAAAAGTAACAATGAAATGATTAGACTGATGAGAATGCTGGTCGCCATCGGAAAGTAGAATTTCACGTTCTTGCCTTCATATCGAAAGTCGCCCGGAAGATTACCAAGAAAAGGAAACCTGGAGGAATATTGAACGACTAGACCCACAACAATTAAAATTAATCCGGTAAAAATTAGAAATTTACCCATGACAAATTCTCATTTTGATG
>CBQWHS010000360.1:0-5099 GCA_967728665.1 uncultured Chryseosolibacter sp.
AACCTAAAGTTAAGAGTAATCAGTCGTTTTGGGAAGTGCTACCCTTGAAATTAACACGTCAGCCGCCTTATGAAGAGTTTATTCGCCTGATACCTCAGATCAAAAGGCCTGTAAGTAGTTGAGAAAGTTTCTCGGGAAACGAGGTAACAAAATCCCCTGAGTAACCTGTTGACTTCCCTTTTTAGATTTTTAGCTTCCCAATTCAAGACAAATTCCAAAACGCAACCATCGAATTTGCGCTAAAATCGCATTTTTTTCGCCTGGCATACTTCTTCCATTGAGACACTTTATTAAAACCCAAAATGAGTATGTCTGTAACAAGTTTGTTTAATGAAGGAGTGATTAACTACCTCTACAAGAATGGCATCATCAGTTCCAGTATCATATCATACATGGAATATTTTCAGAAGTTCTCTGAGCACCGGAAAAATGGAAAGAGTTACCGGGAATCTGTACATCTGATTTCATTGGAATGTCACGTGTCCGAAACCACCGTCAAGAAGGCGGTGCGAATGCTTCAAAATGATAAATAACAAAACCGAACCAAATCCTATGACAGCAATAAGTATGAACATCATCGAACTCCATGAGAAAGGCGTGATCGATTATCTCAACAAAAAGAAAATCATCAGCGGAAGTATTCTCTACTACATTCAGTACTTTCTGAAATTCAGAATTCTGCGTGAACAAGGAAAAACCTATCGGGAATCTGTCCGCGTGCTTTCTGAAGAATACAAAGTTTCTGAAACAACAATCAAGAAAGGCATTCGACTTATTCAAAACTCACTCAAGTAAGAATATATTTTTTGTTGATGCTTTAATCTGGACCGCTCTGTAATGGAGCGGTTCTTTCGTTATTATGGCTCTGCATAAACTACCAGCATCGTCAGAAACCCATTTAAACGTCGTTTGCTTGGAGGATCACAATGTGACAACTTTGCAAAAAACAATAACACATTAATTAGCAATAGCACTGATGAAAAGGCTAATAATTGACATGGACGATGTGATGGCTGACGCCACCGGTCAGTTTATAGATTATTATGAGAGAGAATTTGGAGTTCGTGTGCAACGCCACGTGCTCAACGGCAAGGCTGAAGGTGAGGGATTTCCAGGAAACCATTCTGTGCTTCGCCAATTTCCGTATCAACTCGATTTTTTTCGGACCATGAAAGTCAACGCAGATTGTCAGGATGTGATGGAGAAGTTGAATAAAAAATACGAGGTGTTCATCGTTTCGGCAGCTGTTGAATTTCCGCAATCACTGCTCGAAAAATTGCAATGGCTAAAAGAGCATTTTCCATTTTTAAGTTGGAAGCAAATTGTTTTCTGCGGAAGTAAAGCAGTAGTGCACGGCGATTATATGATCGATGACTTACCACACAATCTTGAACGCTTCAATGGTGAGAAATTTATTTTTACCGCGCCCCATAATATTCACCTTAATCATTTTCAGCGTCTAAATAATTGGCTGGAGGTTTCAGAGAAGTTTTTGTGAATTTGATTTTAGTTTTGAAATCCTTTTCCGAATTACATCACAGCTAAAAATATTAATTTTTTTGCGATAAGCTGGTTCGTGGTTAATGTATTCCTGAAAGGATTTTAACTTGAATTTTCTTAAGTTGGCTTATGCGATTTTTTCTCTTTTTACTTTTTTCATCTCCCGCGTTTCTAATCGCGCAAAGCAATCAATCTCCTCAAAAAGCCTTTAACGCTTGTGTTGACTATGTTAATGAATCCGCCGACCGCGCCAATGCAATCGTCAAGAGTGTTTTTGAAATTTATCCGAATATTTCCAGGAAAGCTTCGTGGCCAAAATATGTTTGCCCAGGACAAATGGATGAATATTATTTTGGCCAGGCTAGTAGTCAAATCCGGCAATTACGACCAGACGTTGCAGCGAATCTAAAATCGGCCATGCAAGCCCTGCGCAAAGCGGATGAACAGCTCGATCGCAGCTGCAAGGCACTGGATACTTATTATAAACTTGAAGACTATAAAACAGATACTTTTCAAAAAGCGCTGTCACTGGTAACAGAAATTCAACAAGGCGTTCGATTTTTCAAAGACGCGTCCGCGGAGTTGCAACGTGCGTTGCAGGCTTCGAGGCTTGAGCTGGATAAATCACCGGCTTCCGTTTACAAGAAAGCGGAAGATCGAATGACGACAGCCATCAACGGTGAGAAAAAGATTCTGGATTTATGGAAGTTGAATTTGAATGAAGCCCTTCATACTAGCTGGCCAGACCAGGCAATCCAACAAAGCATCGCGACAAGCGAAGCAACGCTTGGTGCACTCAGGAATAAGAGTGAAGAATTAAAATATCCGGCATCAAGCATGTGGACGAATTTCCAGGAATCACTTGGTTCAATTATCGATCTCAAGAAGACCGCGATTGACGACTACAATTTCGAAGCGAAAAAAAGTGATAAGCATGGTAATGATGTTTATTGGGACTTTATCAATTACTACAATGGAACATTGGTGGCGGATTACAATACATTTATCCAGTTTTCCGAACGAGATGGTTTTAATGGCTTGCGGGCGTTTAAGTATGTCGCTGCCTTTGAAATCAGAAATGAAGGTGAGGAAGCGAAAGTCACTATTGTTCCATTTCGGGATGTTGTCCACACTGACCTCGCTGTGAAGTCGGAGAAGACACCGATAACTTCTCCCGTATTTAAATCGCTTTCTATTTATGTGGATTTTGTCAATGAAAGCTGGCGTCAGATCAACTACCTCCAGGCTGTACTCAGGAATTTTAGCACCACCGCGGCTTCCTTCAGAGCGTTGCAAAATTATGATAAGCGTGCGCCAATGAATTTCGACTATAGCGATTACAAAATTCCAAAGTCAATATATGATGAGACAACGCGTGGCAGCGCTGCATTGCCGCCAGCCTACGCCACTACTCTGAACAAACAGGCTGAAGTGTTAATGGGAATTTTGCAAGAATTGGATCAGCAGAGTGCGTTCATTGAGCAGGAAGTAAAAACCAGGAAGTATGAAACAGATCACCTCGAAAGTATTTTTAAATCTCTCGCCAGACAGGAAGAATTAGTTAAGGCCTGGGATGATAAGAAAGAAGTATTGTACAACGATCTGCGACTGATTTACGAAAGTTTCCCATCAAGTCAGCCTATGTCATCTTGGCAAAAATCCGGCAAGGTGCTCCGCGATGTTGCCGACCTCGATCATAAATTGCTTTTTGCCATTAAGGCGTACTACAATGGAACAAGCACGTCAGCTGTTGAAACAGTAGAGCTGGATAAATTGGTTCGTGAAGCAATCGCCAACGAGTATGATAATATGAAGGGCATTCAGAAAATTGGTCGCAATAACGGACTTTGTCCATATACTCCATACGAAGATCTTCCTGAAACATCGAGACACTTTAGTGAAGCTGCCAAGACCTTGAGGCCCGCGGGCAATCGCAGTGGGTACGATCATCCGTATCATCAGTTCGTCTATTTCTACAACGACGTTGTTGATGATTATAATAAATTTTGTGAACTGTCAACAACAGTTCCACATCTCAAGACGATCAAGGAACCGGAGCTATTTTGGATTGCAAGTGGTCAAGCCAACGTGACCAAAAAACCTGTTGCAGAAAAATCGGAGACTCCTGTCTCGACATCAATAACTGCGGAGGCGAAGCAAAACGAAACAACAGCTCAAGCGGGTAATCAACAATTGCCGAGTATTAAAACAATTCGCGACACTATTGTAGTGACTAAAACCGATACGGTTTATTTGTTGGCATCCTCGGAGGAACTGAGATCAATGGTAGGGTATGCCACGAACAATTTATTTTTATTATTAGATGTGTCTGGTTCAATGAATCAGCCTGAGAAATTGCCATTGCTAAAACAGTCGATGCTTAATCTCTTGGGAATGATGCGAAAAGAGGACCGAATATCGATTATTACTTTTGCATCGAAACCTAAAATGGTTTTGAAAACAACATCATTTAAAGAAGAAGATAAGATCAGGAAATCAGTTTCCGACCTTACATCATCTGGCAAGACAGATGCTAATGCCGCACTTCGTTTTGTCTATAAACTCGCCGATGAAAATTATCTCCGTGGTGGCAACAATAGAATTGTGCTGGCAACGGATGGCGATTTTATTGTTGATGAACAAGTCACTGAAGTAATCAAGAATTCTGCAGGTCAGGATATTTTCCTTTCGGTTTTCAATTTTGGAAAGGGAATGAACGCTTCAAAAAACCTTGAACGCCTTGCTAATATTGGAAAAGGAAATTATCAATCTATATCGAGAGAGAATTTGGAGTTGCAGTTGATTAGGGAAGTAAAGGCGAAGAGGGCGCATTAGCCTTGCGCCGATCTTACGACAAATAGATTTTAAAAAAATTGTGAAGCAAACCACCTGAAGAACTCTCAAAGGGGCAAATAAAAATCCATTATCAAACCAGCCGCAGCGTACCCGTCCTGAATATTTTTTAACTTCCTTGTAACATCCCGATTTCGCCACCGTCTTGCTAATGAATTGAACGAATGAACCTGGAAGCATTTCAAAATCGAGTTTTACCAGCTAAAAACAAGCTTTTTCGCTTCGCTTTTAAGTTTTTGGGTAATGAAGAGGAAGCGAAGGATGTTGTCCAGGAGGTTCTGATCAAGGTTTGGAATGGCCGTGAACAAATGGCTGAGATTCAAAATTGGGAAGCGTGGTGCATGAAAATCACACGCAATCTTTCCCTGGATAGAATCCGGTCCATGACCCGAAAGCAGACCGAGCCAATTGAATCAAGTTATAACCTGCAGCATGAGGCTTTAACTCCACATGAATCTGCCGAAGCACGAGAAAGCATGCAAAAAATAAATCAGTTTATTGCCGACTTGCCGGACAAGCAGCGACAGGTCATGCACCTCCGCGATGTGGAAGGATATAGTTACAACGAAATCTGCGACATCATGGAAATCGATTTGAACCAGGTGAAAGTGAACTTGTTCAGAGCCAGAAATTCAGTTCGTGAAAAATTAACGAAGATCAACGCTTATGGACTCAAATAAAATAGACGAATTACTCGAGAAGTACTGGAACTGTGAGTCCACGCTCGAAGATGAGCAAGCGCTTCG
>CBQWHS010000361.1:0-5088 GCA_967728665.1 uncultured Chryseosolibacter sp.
GAAAAATGGAACGAGTGGTCTTATTGGAACTCCATCGACACGGCTGCAAAAATTACTTATGGTGACAAACGCGATGGTTTGGGAGCATTTTACACTTGGGATGGAGAACAACTTGGCCAGGGAAAATTGGTGACCACAGAAAGCGTTCCCTATTCTATGGTAAAACAAGACCTTGAATTCACTGGCAATGGAACAGCTAAGGCCTGGTATGATTTCAAACCAGACGGTGACGTCACAAATGTGACAATGGGATTTTCAACTGAGTTTGGCATGAACCCGATTTCACGATGGATGTGGCCGTTGTTAATGAAATCAGAAATGAATAAAGCGTTTGACTACAATCTCGCTAAAATAAAAGAACGAGCTGAAGCGAAACCAAAATTTTCCATTGCGATTACTGAAGAAAATACAACGCCTGTATCTTATATCGGGTTGAATTACACCATGAGTCCCAAAGACACTAAAGCGGTGGCTGCTCAAATGGGAAAAATGTACACTGAATTATTTTCAGTGTTGAAGAAAAGCAAAGTTCAACCAACAGGACCTGCATTCTGTTTATTTCCGAAATATTCAGAGGAATCGATGGATTTCATTTGTGCGGTACCAGTTGACGCAACTGCAAAACTTCCAGCAAAATACAGCATCATGCAAACTGCTGGTGGTCGAGCTGTGAAAACCGTTTACACTGGTTCTTATGACAACATGCAACCGGCGCATGACGAGTTGAATAAATATATTGGTTACAAAAAACTTGCATACAACGGTCCAGCGTGGGAAGTGTATGTAACTGATCCAATGGTGGAGAAGGATCCTTCTAAATATGTAACAGAGATTTATTACGCCGTTAAATAGATTCAAATTCTAAATCAACAAAAAAAAGAAAGAGGCGCATTACGGCCTCTTTTTTTTATTTTTGAAATATGACATTTGCAGAGTTTAATGATTCGCTCAAAAATGAAAAACCACCATCATCTATCAGTGCTGAGTTAAAAGCAATGTGGTATGACGGAAAAGGTGACTGGGAAATGTCTCACAATATTGCTCAAGATATTCACGCAACATCCGGATCATGGATACACGCATACTTGCACCGAAAGGAAGGCGACAACGGAAATGCATCCTACTGGTACTCTCGCGCTGGTAAAAAAATGCCGGTCTATTCACTCGAACAAGAGTGGAAAGAACTCGTCAGTGTATTCCTGTAAGTTATTACTTCAACACAAATTCTGTTTTCTTAACATCTCGTGAGTTCCCACCAACATACACGTTGAATTGCCCTGGTTCGGTTCCCCAAGTCATATCCTTTCTGTAAAAAGAAAGATCGTTGGATGATAATGTAAATGAAATTTCTTTTGACTCACCTGCCGCAAGTTTTATTTTTTGAAATCCTTTCAACTCTTTAACTGGACGGGTCACGCTACCAACAACATCCTGAATGTACAATTGCACAACCTCCTCACCTGCAACTGAGCCGGTGTTAGTTACTTTACAGGTCACTGTGATTTTCTCTTGTGAAGAAATTTCTTTCGCACTCAGCCCTATTTCGCTATACGAAAAAGAAGTATAGGTCAATCCGAATCCAAAAGGATAAAGAGGATCATTACTTACATCGAGATAACGCGATTTGTATTTGTCAAGCATTTCTCCACCGTAAGGTCTGCCAGTACTCTTGTGATTATAAAAGATCGGCACCTGCCCTACTGTTCTCGGAAACGTGGCTGAAAGTTTTCCCGATGGATTATAGGTTCCAAACAACACATCGGAAATTGCATTTCCGGCTTCTGTTCCCAAAAACCAAGTCTCAACAATAGCATCAGCATTTTCACCTTCCCATGGTAACGCAAGTGGTCGACCATTCATCAACACAACAATCAATGGCTTTCCAGTTTTCTTCAGTGCCTTCAATAAATCAAGTTGTTTACCTGGCAATCCTAGTTCCGCGCGACTCGCAGCCTCACCTGTCATGCCTTGAGATTCACCGACAACCGCGACAATTATTTCAGATTTATTTGCAGCTTCAATGGCTTCGCTTATCATTTGATCAGCGGAACGATTGTCGATCTGAAGTTCACCACCATGTGCATTCAGCCGCTGAATCAACACTGCATCATCAGTGATGTTCGCTCCTTTTGCGTAGTTAATTTTCACTGTCGGAAAATTTTTCTTGATTCCTTCTTCTACGCTAATGGCTTGTTTCCAATCTCCTGCCCCACTCCAGCTTCCAATCATATCACGCTGATTTCTTGCTAACGGACCTATCAATGCAATCGAAGCATTTTTCTTTAACGGCAATGCACTCTTATCATTTTTTAGCAGTACAATGCTTTTTCGCGCAATGTCCCGGGCAGCATCACGATATTCTTTCTTCAACAATGTTTGTGCGGCACGCTGATCATTTGCATAACGAAACGGGTCGTCAAACAATCCGAGTTTGAATTTTGCTTCAAGTACACGCTTGCAGGCGAGATCAATTTCTGCAACATCTACTTTTCCAGAGGAAACAAGTTTTTGAAGATTATTCAAAAATACTTCTGAGACCATGTCCATATCATTTCCGGCGTGAAGTCCAACCGCTGCAGCTTCACTTTCATTTGCACTCGTGCCATGGGCAATCAATTCACTGAGCGCAGTGTAATCCGTAGCCACCAGACCGTTGAATCCCCATTGTTTTTTAAGAAGGTCAGTTACCAACCATCGATTAGCGGCAGCAGGAATTCCATTTACATCATTAAACGAAGTCATAACACTGGCAGCACCGGCATCGATCGCGGCTCTGTACGGTGGAAGATAATCCTGAAACATTGTGCGTTCAGTAAGCTCAACAGGATTGTAATCACGACCAGCCAACGCTCCGCCATACAATGCAAAATGTTTTACACAAGCCATCACTGTATTGTTCAACGATAAATTATTCCCCTGATAACCACGAACCATTGCTTCCGCTACTCGTGAACCGTAATAGGTGTCTTCGCCTGAACCTTCAGTGATCCGTCCCCAACGCGGGTCGCGCGCAATGTCAACCATTGGAGAGAATACCCAATTCAATCCGTCAGCACTTGCCTCATCTGCAGCGATGCGTGCGCTCTGTTCAATTGCATTTAAATCCCAACTTGACGACAAGCCGAGCGGAAGTGGAAAAATTGTGCGGTGTCCATGAATCACATCGAAGCCGAAGAGCAGCGGAATCTTTAACCGTGAAGTTTCTATTGCACGTTGCTGAAGTTTTCTAACTGCTTGTGGGGTGTATGTATTGAACACTCCTCCTACGAAACCTTTCTTTATTTTCTCCTCCACATTTTGACTGACAATCGGTCCCGTGACATCAAAACCCACGGAGACAAGATTCAACTGCCCGATTTTTTCTTCCAGCGTCATCTTCGACATGAGATCACTTATAAATGCGTCCATGTTTTTTGACTGGCTTACAGGCGAAGATTTTTGCTGAGCTGTTGATGAAATCGCAAAAGCGAGGCACATACAGATTAGAATGTTTTTCATAGGTTGGCGGTGAAGAAGATTAATAGAACTGATTTGTCCTGATGTAAGCCAGGTGTTTATATAAAATGAATTTTAATTCTTTTCGAACTCAAAATGAGAATCATACGGGACCTGTTTATAAAACAATCCAGGCCCATCACAAGCTGACCAACTGCCGATCAACTGTCTTTCCCTAACATCGACTCTTAAAAGTTCATCCAATTCTGTTGTGCAATTTGCGATGAGGTCATTTTCAGAATCATAAGTGAGTTTTAAATAATTTACTCCTGATAAAGTGACGAAGGCGTAAGTCCCACTCGCGCTCGTGACCGATTGATTTCTCTTTTGTGTTTTAACAAATGTTTTGTTTTCATTTAATGTGATCGACTCCTGCCACGACATGTCCTCACCAGTTGCGGGAGGCATGTTCGCAATATTGCCAGTCATTTGAACAAGGCGCCATGTTTGAGGAAACTCGTTTAAATTCAATCCTTCGTCCTTATATGTGCATGAAACCAAGAGTAGGAGGATGATTATTTGATTTCTCATGTGTGTAAATTTTTAAGGTTAGTGTTGAAATCCCAATTTATCCATACCAGTTTTTACTTCCGGTGCCGTCATAAATAAATTCCACAAAAGTCCTGTGCGATAATTTTCAATCATGACGATGATGGGCCCCTGATCGATCGCGAGATAGCTGTTTGCAAACCAGCCCTCACTCAAATCGTACGCATCATAAAATCCATATGGGCCCCAAAGTCTGTCGCCAAGCTTGTAGTAAAAAAACCGTAACGCTTTCATGGATTGCTCTGATGCATACGGCATTGATGAAAGCGCTGCAGTTGGCGTTATCACCCCCTGATCATTTGTCGGTGAATGCGCAGAGTATCCAGTCGGATTATCACTTGCTGTAAGGCCCCAACTATCTACAGAATATCCATAATATTTATTTGGATTGGCAACACAATACGAGTAGTTGATCAATGTATGGTTGACATTTTGTGTCCAATAGTTGGCATAGGTGTCTGAAAGATTTCGAGGATCGAGACCTAGGAAAGAATAATGCGTAAAGAATAAAGGTCCTCCATAATCAAAGCCCAGTGGAAGGGTAATATCAAAAAACTTTTTGCCATTCTTAATCGAACCATTGCTGGCCCAACCTTGATGATATACGGGTGCTGTGATTGAAAAAGTTGGAGACGCAGCAGCAAGGAAATAAGTAATTAATGCTTCGTTATATCCTTTGATCTGATGATTCATGATCCATTGCTTGTCCGGTGACCAATGCCAGTAAAGAACATTTTGATTCTGAGTATACCAATTCCATTCAACTGCTTGCCACAAAGCATTAATCCTGTCAATCAAAAGTTTTTCCTGAGCGATAGTTGGATTAAGATATTGACGGAAAGTGATCAATCCTTCAACTAGGAAAGATGTCTCTACCAAATCTCCGCCATTGTCGTTCGCGCTGAATGGAATTACTTTTCCAGTGTCGCCATTAATCCAATGGGGCCACGCGCCATGAAATCGATCGCAAGTTTCAAGGAAATTAAGGTTCTTGTCCATCCGATCAAGTCCCTGTTGGCGTGTAATAAAACTTCTTTCCATTCC
>CBQWHS010000362.1:0-5050 GCA_967728665.1 uncultured Chryseosolibacter sp.
CTTTAATATAATGGCCTGGTTGAAGTTTTTTTACGTTGGAAAAAATTGTATTTGGTGAAGGGATGTAATTGAGCTGTAAATAAGTGTGCAGCGAAGTGTAATCGAGCGTTTTCTCAATTCCATACTCCAAAAGACTTTTCATTTCCGAGGCGAAAATAAATTTATCATCGTCCCAGACGTAGAGAAGTGGTTTTATTCCATAGCGATCACGCGCAACAAAAAACGATTGCTCGGCCTTATCATAAATACAAAATGCAAAAAAACCATTTAGTTTGGTCAGGGCGTTTTCCTTTTCAGCGATGTATAATTTTAACAATACCTCGGAATCAGATTCAGATGAAAACGAAAAACCTTTTGATACCAGTTCATTTCTTAAGTCGCGATAGTTGAAAATTTCTCCATTGAAGATCATGCAATAGCGACCCGTTTCATCCCACATGGGTTGATTGCCGGCTGAGGATGTGTCGATGATGGAAAGTCTGCGGTGACCGAGCCCGACCCACTCATCTATATATATATCTTGAAAGTCAGGCCCACGTTTCTCCAACGACATCGTAGCGGCCGTAATATTGATCTTGTTAAACTTGCCAACAAGATTAAAGGAGAAAATTCCGGTTATGCCGCACATTCAGTTCGATGGATTGTATATAGTTTATTAATGAGTAACGTTTATAATAGGAACCTGTTTTAAGTTCACTCGTTGGAGCCATTTTGTCTTCGACTTGTTAATAAATATATTTGAATACTTTTTCAACTGTGTATGAGTTCATTTTTTGCATACAAACTTAACGAAAAGCTTATTGTCCTCTCGTTTACCGTGTTCACGTTCATTTTATTTTCGTGCGGTTCCACGAAACGACTGAATGCCAGGGAGACACAGATCGACAAAGTTATTTCCACTGCGCGAAGTTTCACAGGCACTCCTTATAAATATGGTGGCACAACCAGGGCGGGAATGGATTGTTCAGGACTACTAATCAATTCGTTTAATTCGATCGATTTGTCCCTGCCGCGAAGTTCCGAAGACCAAAGCAAGATCGGAAAGGAAATTAAAATGAAGGACCTTCAGCCAGGAGATCTTGTATTTTTTGCAACTGGAAAAAAGCGGAAGCAAATCACGCATGTAGGTTTGGTGACAGAGAACCGGGGCAACGGAAACGTAAAATTCATCCATGCATCTTCTTCGCTGGGTGTTGTTGAAACCAACATTTCTGGCGAGTACTATCAGAAACGCTTTCGGGCTGCGCGACGCATTATAGACTAAGTCGTTTTCTTCACATACGGTTGAATCATTTTATCCATGAATAAAATTTTGGGAGTAGATGTATTGGGATTATTCTTACTTTTGGAATAACCTGATGAATCTATGACTAACCGAAGAAAATTTTTAAAAACATCCGCAGTCGGCGCATCTCTGCTTACTTCATTTTCCGCTTCGTCTTTTACGAAACAAGTGAATAAGCCGATTGTACTTTCCACCTGGAATTTTGGACTTGCTGCAAACGTTGAAGCTTGGAAAATTTTATCAGCTAACGGAAGAGCGCTGGATGCTGTAGAGGCTGGTGCGAAAGTTCCGGAAGCTGATCCAAATGAAACATCAGTTGGCTTAGGAGGTTTACCCGATCGTGATGGTCATGTCACGTTGGATGCATGCATTATGGACGAAGTTGGAAATTGCGGATCGGTGGCCTTTCTTGAACACATCGTTCATCCTATTTCGGTGGCAAGAGCGGTGATGGAAAAGACTCCGCACGTGATGTTGGTTGGCGAAGGTGCGTTAAAATTTGCATTGGCCAACGGATTTAAAAAAGAGAAACTGTTGACGCCTCAATCTGAAAAAGCATGGAAGGAGTGGATGAAAACTTCAAAGTATAAACCGGTGATCAACGTAGAGAACCATGATACTATTGGAATCATTGCCTTGGATGCACAAGGTAATTTGTCGGGGGCATGTACAACGAGTGGATTAGCATATAAAATGCACGGCCGCGTTGGGGATTCTCCAATTATCGGAGCGGGTCTTTATGTGGATAATGAAATCGGGGCTGCTGTTGCCACGGGAATGGGAGAGGAAGTTGTGCGTGTGGTGGGTTGTCATTTGGTGGTGGAACTGATGAGACAGGGCAATGCGCCGGAGACTGCGTGTAAGCTTGCCGTTGAACGTATTTTGAAAAAAAGTCCGGAGCGTGCGAAAGATCTTCAAGTGGGATTTTTGGCACTAAACAAAAACGGGGAATACGGTTCGTTCTGTTTGCAGAAAGGATTTAATTATGCCCGCTATGACAACACCGGAAATAAATTATTTGACTCAAAAAGCCACTTCTGATTTCATTGAAGGCCCGCTTGTATAAGAGTGGCATTCGTTGATTGAAAGGAAATTTTTAAAATTTTCCCCTAAACATGACACTTGAAATTGTTGTTTATAACATTGACTCTGCGTTGCGTGCACAAGAAGGCGGAGCAAACCGTATAGAACTTTGTGATAACCCGGGTGAGGGCGGCACAACGCCATCGTATGGAACCATCGAAGTTGTTCGTCAAAATTTAAGTATCGATGTGTTCGTCATGATTCGCCCTCGTGGAGGTGACTTTCATTATTCGAATTATGAATTTCATTGCATGAAGCGCGATATATCTCAAGCGCAAAAACTAAGTGTTGATGGTCTCGTCTTCGGAATTCTTAATCCCGATGGTACTATTGATAAGAAACGCTGTGCTGAACTAATAAAGCAAGCTCGTCCATTGAAAGTAACCTGTCATCGCGCCTTCGATATGACACGCGATCCATTTGAAGCCCTGGAAGATTGTATTGAAGTGGGCTTTGATAGAATTCTCACTGCGGGGCAACAACCACAAGCATTGAAGGGTGCAGATCTTATTGGTGAATTAATTAAAAAAGCGAACGGGAGAATTGCGATAATGCCAGGCTCCGGTGTCAATGAGAATACTGTTGAAGAAATTATAAAAAGATCACACGCAAGCGAAATTCATTTTTCCGCAACGGCATTTAAAGACAGTCATATGGTCTATAAAAACGCTGACATTGCCGGGATGGGCTCTGATGAAGGTGCAGAGTTTAAGTTGCGCACTGTGGATCCGAATCGTGTTCGTGCAATGCGTGTGTTGGCGGAAAAAGTTTCTTAAGAATAATTGCCACCGGCGGCACGAACGATGTGTCTTCAATTTATATTTGTATTTCAGGGGGATTAGCTCAGCTGGCTAGAGCGCTTCCATGGCATGGAAGAGGTCATCGGTTCGACTCCGATATTCTCCACGAAAAAAGTCCGGACAATTTTGCCCGGACTTCAACTTTAGGATGTACACTTTACTTATAGATCTGTACACTTTACTTATAGATCGGAAAGTTCTCGCCGAACTTCATCTTTAGTTTTACCTAACTTCTGTTGAAGACGGCCGTACAACTCATCTTCTTTACCTTCCGCAAATGCCAGATCATCGTCTGTAAGCTGGCCATATTTCTGTTTTAATTTTCCCTTCATTTCATTCCAGGAACCTTTCAATTTCAGCTTTTCCATAACACTATTTTTTAGTTTAACCTGTTATCGGCTATGAAACATAACCTCATTTGGAGGAAAAAAATAATGCCATTTGACTGTCGGTCAGCTATAAGAGTCCAAGGCGGTGTTGAAATAATGTCGCGATATTAACCGACCGCTCTTTTGCTTCCGTTGCTTTCGGACCATTAAATAATTCGGAGAGTGTTTCATGAAACAATTCAAGCCACCGGCCAAAGTGAATTGATGTTATGGGAAGATGAATATGTTTTTGAAAAGGATTATTCCGATACGACTGGTCGCCCAATATCAGCGAACACCAGAAGTCTACAATGATCGGCGTGTGATGTTCCCAATCCACATGGAGAAACACAGGTGCAAGCAACTCATCGTTTCTCACCTTTTCATAAAACTTAGAGATCAAGCTTTCTATATCCGCCCTTGATTCGATATCCGATTTCATCATCACGAAATTACAACATGGGAAGGTAGTTTATGTATTTTGAAAATTAGATACCGATTGGTATCTTGCGGTTGCATGCGAAATCCCAATCAGACACGTGCGAAAATACTGTCTAAATCCGGCGTCTTATTTAATACCCGCGGATATAAGGCCACTTCAATTAGTGATATAACGGCGGCCACAGGTTACACCAAGGGTGCAATCTACAGGCATTTCAAAAACAAGGATGCACTGGAAAAAGAAACATTGAATCATTTATCAGGCATTGTCTTTACGACGCTGCGCGGCCGAATCAAATCCGCAAACAACGCCATCGACAAACTGAAATCAGTTTTTAATTATTTCGAATCTTATCTTCTTAATTCGGATGTAAAAGGTGGTTGTCCATTGATGAATGCCGCCATTGAAGCGGATGACGCTCATCCCATGTTAAGAAAAGAGGCATTGAAAATGCTAGACCTGCTTCGTGATTCCGTTATTTATATTTTGCAAAACGGAATTAAGCATAAACAGATAAGGAAGAATATTGACCTTGAGTTTTATTCAACATTAATTCTGGCGTCACTGGAAGGAGCCATTATGATGAGCCGGCTTCGTGGCAATCATGACGACATCAAACGTGTTGTCAAACATCTTGAAATGCAGTTACGAGAAATAGCGATTTAATTTTTTTTGATCACAAAGATACCGATTGGTATCTATTAACTTTATGCTCATGAAAAATCTTATCACACGTATTATTGGTCTTTACCTTAACAGTCTGGCCATTATTGCTCCAGCGGTAGCAAGTCGTAAAGGTTTTTTAGTATTCTGTCGTCCGTTTAGGGTCAGCATGTCTGCAAAGCAAATCAGTTACTTGAATTCGTCGCAACAGTCATGGTTTCAACATCACGATCATCGCGTCAAAGTGTATAAATGGGGAAATGGAAATAAGAGAATTCTCTTTCTTCATGGATGGCAAAGTCACACATATCGCTGGAAATCTTATATCGATGCTCTATCGCCAGAGGAGTATACAGTGTACTCGATTGATGCACCCGGTCATGGCCTTTCTTCCGGAAATTTTTTAACA